>JARRQQ010000269.1:0-3157 GCA_037381725.1 Sedimentisphaerales bacterium | reverse complement strand
GTGACACCGAAGGCGACAACCGAGGTCCAGCCGTCGCCCCTCTGCCCCCAGTAGATCAGGGCAACGATCAACGGGAGAATCAGGACGAGGCTGAGTATCTCCAGCAGACCGCCAACAAAGTAGAAGATGCAATTGATTCGTCGAAATCCGTTTCTCATCTGCGCGTCCGTGATCTACCCGACTCATGCTGACCGTTTTTGAGTCGCGCGAAACGGCAAATTGTTCAATGACACCAACATAGCACAACATGTCATTCCCGCGAAAGCGGGAATCCACTAAATTCGGCGCGTTTCTGGATCCCTGCCTTCGCAGGGATGACACAAGGAATCCGTCAGCCTGAGTACGTACCATGACAGTGAGACACACTTGAATTATACTCTGAGTGGTCCGTCTTTCAACCGACCGGGCCAGCGGGTTTTGACTTTCTATGGCACGGCCGTTCGACTATAATGTAACCGTCGGGTGCACACGAAGAGATTTACGAGAAACACGATGAACGACATAGACCGATTGTCACAACTCATTACCGCCGGCTATCCGTGCATATCTATCGTGACCTACGAGGAGCAGTTTGCGCTCGACGTTGTGCGACAGGCGTCGATCTCTTTGAAGCGGGACCTATGGATATGGTCCGTCGGGAACGGCGTTCGGCAGGGACTCATGGCCGATGGTCCCATCGTTGCCGATACTGAAACGCCGGCCGCCGGGCTTCGCAACCTGGCCGGCACGGAAGGAGAATCGATCGGCGTCACTCTCGAGCTCGGCGAGCACCTCGGAGGCGGCCTGACCTTGCGGGCCTTTCGCGATTTGCTCCAGCGTTATGAGAACAAGGGAAGCACGCTCGTGATGATTGACAGCAAGGATAGTCCGCCCGGGGTGGTGAAATCGTATACCCGGCCGTTCGAGATTTCGTACCCGGACAGCGAGGAATTGCAGGCCATTATCTGCAAGACGCTCCGCCGGGTCCATCGAAAGGAACCGATCGAGGTTGGAATCTCGCGCAAGGGCATGGACGCGGTCATACGCAATCTCCGCGGGCTGACCCGCCGCCAGGCCGAGCAAATCATCATCGACACGGTGGCCGAAGACCGGCGATTCGACGACAACGATATCAATACGGTGATCGCAAGCAAACGGCGGATGATTCAGCGCGGCGGCCTGCTCGAATACATCGAAACGCCGCTGGACCTAAGTGAGATCGGCGGGATGAACCGACTGAAGAGATGGCTCGACCAGCGCAGGAATGCCTTTACCGCTGAGGCCGAAGCCTTTGGCCTTCGAGCCCCCCGTGGTGTGCTCATGCTCGGTGTTCAGGGCGCGGGCAAGAGCCTCTGCTCCAAAGCCATCGCCAGTGCGTGGCACCAGCCCCTATTGAGGATGGACCCCGGGGTCCTATACGCCAGCTATATCGGCGAATCCGAACGCAATCTGCGCGAAGCACTCAAGCAAACCGAATCGATGTCGCCGGTGGTCTTGTGGATTGACGAGATCGAGAAAGGCTTCGCCTCAGCCGCGAGCCAAAGCACGGACGGCGGGCTATCGAAGAGATTGTTCGGTACGTTGCTCACCTGGATGCAGGAGCATAAAGAACCCGTTTTCGTCATTGCCACGGCCAATGATATCACCGCCCTTCCGCCTGAGCTGCTTCGCAAAGGCCGGTTTGATGAGATCTTCTTCGTGGACCTGCCCACCGAGGCCGTGCGCGAGCAAATATTCGCCATCCACTTGAGCAAACGCCGGCGCGACCCCACGAAATTTGACCTGGCGGCGTTGGCAAAAGCCTCAGAAGGCTACAGCGGAGCGGAAATCGAACAAGCTGTGATCTCGGCTTTGCACGAGACGTATGCCGAGAGGAGCGGAATGAGTACCGAGCGTATTCTGAACGCTCTGAGAACGTCTCCTCCCCTGTCGGTCACGATGGCCGAGAGCGTGCAGTACCTGCGGACCTGGGCCAAAGGCCGGTGCGTCCCCGTCGATTGACGATTTGCAGCGGGCAGACTGCAGGCAACTTTTGCCTTTTGCTCTTATGCTTTTGCCTTATAATAAGGCAGCCGATCACCGGAAGACAGTTTAAGGATGCAGAGTATGAATAGGGGCAGTCTGTCAGGGACGATCATCGCGGGCGCGATGGGTTTGCTGGCTCTCTCCGGGTGCGTGGAGCGGGAACTGACAATCAACACGAATCCGCAGGGCGCCGTGGTCGTATTGAACGACGAGGAAATCGGCGTCTCGCCCGTAACGGTGAACTTCAACTGGTATGGCGACTATTGCGTGCGAATCACCAAAGAAGGCTACGAGACGCTGAATACCCACCGGGACCTGAAAGGCCCCTGGTACGATGCTTTTCCGTTCGACTTCTTCGCCCAAATCGTCGATCCGCACCGGATTATGGATTCATACGAATGGGCGTTCGACCTGTCGCCGAGGCAGCCGATCAGCCGGGAGCAGCTCATCCAGGACGCCCGGGACATGCAGAAGCAGTTGCAATAGAGGATGCCTGTTTGAAGCTCAAGATTCACACCCAAATTCTCATTGCCATTGTCCTGGCGGTCGTTGCCGGGGTTCTTCTGGGAGAAAAAGCGAGCGACGTGAAGGTTGTCGGGGACCTCTTCATCCGGTTGCTCAAAGCGATCATCATTCCCTTGATCCTCGCCTCAATGGTGGCCGGTATTGTCAGCCTCGGCGACGTTCGCAAGCTGGGCAGGATCGGCGCCAAGACGTTTGTCTATTACATGGCGACGACAACTCTCTCCGTGGGCGTCGGGTTGATTCTGGTCAACGTTATACAGCCAGGCACCGGCGTGGACCTAGACGCCGAGGGAGCCGCGGAAGTGGCCGGCGGGGAAGTCCCTTCCGTATTATCCATCATCGAAGACATCGTGCCGGCGAACCTATTCGACGCTATGGCCAAAGACAAGGTCCTGTCGGTCATCTTCTTCGCCCTGCTCCTCGGGGTGGCCATCAGCAGCGTTGGGGAGACGGGCAAACCTTTGGTCACTCTATTTGAAGCCTTCAACGCGGTGATGATGAAGATCACGGGCTGGATTATGCGTTTGGCGCCGTTCGGCGTCTTCGCACTGATGGCCTACACCATCGGCACGATGGGCCTGGCGGTCATAAAGCCCTTGATCGCGTACATGGCGACCGTGGTTCTAGG
>JARRQQ010000268.1:0-6155 GCA_037381725.1 Sedimentisphaerales bacterium | reverse complement strand
ACCAGTGTAAAACCTACTTTGCTTTTCATCTGTCAGCCCTGTCAAAATAAAACCATATTCTTACTGTTTTTGTTTCAAGAGGATAGCTCTCAGATCTTGCCATTCCCAAGAAACTGATAATTGCGGTTTTCGATTCGAAATAGCCGATCAAGCCCTAAGCAACATGAACAGGCAAGAAAGTGAAACTCTCTTAATGGGAACGGCACTCGAAACCTAACCTGACAGGCTATCGGCATAATACCCATGATACTTAACCGGAATTCTTAAGAGACCAAAGGTGGAATCATGAGTTGCGTCTTAAGACTCAGCAACGGTGTGTTTGCAACCAAGCTTTATCGGAAGTGATCGCCTCTCGTTATGTTGTCGCCAAAGTCTGGCTCCTTCCATATTTTCTCTCGGGTCATTGGAGGTAGCGCATGTAATCGAACATGGGCAAATAAACAGCCATGAGGATGAAGCCCACGATGATGCCCATAATGGTTGTCAACAACGGTTCCAATTTCACAACCAAGGCGTTCATCGTCCGATCAATGTCCTTGTCCAAAAAGTCGGCCCCTTTGTTCAACATCTGAGCCAGTTCCCCCACCTGTTCTCCCGAAAGAGCTAGTTGTGTGATCATTGGCGGAAAGATGTCATAGTTTCGCAAGGATTCACCTATACTATTACCTGTTTCGATGGCTCCCTGCAATTCTTTGGCGATTCTGGTCAATTCATGGTTGTGAGCCACTTCGGCCGCCAGATCCAAGGCTTTGATAGGTGAGATCCCCACAGAAGTCAGCATGCCAAAAGTCCGCGTGAAATGAGATATCGCTACCATACGATTAAGAGGTCCTAGAATGGGCATCCGCAGCTTGAAAGCATCCCATTTTGCCCTGAGACGGGGATTCTTGGACAGTCGAAGGACTACTATTGCAGCTCCCACCAATATAAACGGAATTGCCCACCAGTAATCTCTCACAAGAAGGCTTAAACAAACAAGAGCCTGAGTGGGGCCGGGCAAATCGACGTGCAGCCGTCCATACAGTTTCGAGAAGACGGGCACCACAAAAGCTACAAGACAACTGACAACTACGCAGCACACGAAAGTGACCACGACTGGGTAGGTAAACGCGGATATGACCTTTCGCCGCATATCCATCCTTTTTTCAAGATATTCGGCACTTAGCTTGAGCGCTTCCGACAGTTTGCCACCCGACTCGCCAGCTTCAACCATTCCCGCAAAGAAATCGGAAAAAACCTTGCTGTGTTTTCCGAACGCGCTTTCCAGGCTCGAACCGTCCTCGATATTTTGTCTCACATCAGCAATCACGTATCTGAAGGCTGGGTTTTTACATTGTTCTTCCAGGACTTCAAGACATCTCGTAATGGACAGCCCGGCTGAATACATTTCCGAGAACTTATAGACAAAGGTAACGATTTCCGATTGCCGTATTCTCCTGCGTCTGGACGATGGATTTCTCCACTTGCGGGCTTTGACTAGGACATAACCCATCTTAGACAACTCTTCCCGCAATGCACTCACATTTTCAACGTCGTCGTAGGTGCCGGTGAGTATATCTCCGTCCTCACCTCTCGCCTTGAAGGCATAGACGGTCATCAGTTCATCCTCACATCAACAACTCGCATCACCTCTTCTACAGTCGTAACGCCATTTCGAACCTCGTGGAGTGCGCTCTCTTGCAGAGTCTTCATACCTTCCTCAATCGCCTGTTGCTTAATTTCTATATCAGGTCTTCCACCCATGACCATTCTCCGTATTTCCGGCGAGACGATTAGTATTTCGTAGATGCTCTTTCGTCCGTGATATCCGGTTTGATAGCAACTTTTGCATCCCCACCCTCTGTAGAGTTGCATCCCATTGACATTATGGGGCTTACCGGACAGGAGTTCCAAGTCTTGTCTCGTCGGTTCGGAAGCTCGCTTGCATTTGGGACAAGAGACTCTAAGGAGTCTCTGCGCTGCCGTTCCCAAAAGAGCAGAGGCAACTAGTAAAGGCGGCATGCCGAGGTTGATTAGACGCGAGATCGCCCCCGCGGCGTCATTTGTGTGTAGCGTGCTCAAGACTAAGTGGCCGGTCAGGGCTGCGCTGACCGCTATCTCCGCGGTTTCCGCATCACGTATTTCGCCGACTAGGATGATATCCGGATCTTGTCTTACAATGCTTCGAAGGGCCGATGCGAAAGTCCTTCCCGCCAGTGGTTCAACCTGGACTTGGGTGATGCCATCAAGACGATATTCGACGGGGTCTTCAACAGTCACTATATTTCTCTCGGGTGTATTAAGCAGTTGAAGCATGGCATAGAGCGTAGTGGTCTTGCCACATCCCGTGGGGCCGGTCAGCAAAAGCATACCGTAAGGATTTCTGACTATTGATCTGAATCTCTGATTGTCATCCTGGGAAGTCACGACTTCGTCGATCGACCACTTATTCACGTCTTTGTCGAGAAGTCTGATGACAATCTTCTCTCCCCCTATCGCAGGCAATGACGATACTCTAAGGTCATAATCTCTATCATCTCGCCGTGCTGTCATGTGCCCATCTTGGGGCATTCGTCGTTCCGAAATGTCCATGTCCGCCATTATCTTGATGTGTGAAATGACCTCTTGCTGAGCCGATGACGGTATGCTGAGCGCAGCGCGCAACGTTCCATCCACGCGATACCTGACTCTCACGTCGGATTCTTGAGGTTCAATGTGCACATCGCTTGCCCGAGAATCAATGGCCCCATCTATGATGGAAGAAACCAGCTTTGCGATGGGAGAACTGGCAATCCTGATGGATTCCTGCTCCACCTCGTTATGTTGAGCATTCCTGGCGGGCTCTTCTTTGAAACGCATCGAGACGATGGCTTGTTTAGTCACGTTCGCGACGTTGAAATGATGATGTATAGCCTGCCTTATGGCACTATGAGTCGCGGCTACAGGGACCACCTGATACCCTGTCTTCATCTGGATTTGATCCCGGATGAATAGATTCAGGGGGGAACTCATTGCCAGGATCAGGGTGCTACCCTCCTTTTTTATCGGAATCACGTTGTGTTGGCTGGCTACCTCGTAAGATACCAAATGGGCCACCATCGGATCAATCATATCCGGTGCAAGATTAAGAAACTCGATTTCATTAGAACAAGCGACAACCTTTGTTAACTGGTCCTCGTCGAGGAGATTCTCGTTTTTCAGTACACTTACAAGACTCTGCTTCGTATTCTCGCACCGGTCGATTACACCCTGGAGAGTCTTCTCATCAAGAATCTTCTCTTGAATAATGAGTGAGATTATCGGGTCCCTGTCTTGCATATCACTCTGCCTATAGACCGTTGTGCCAGTATGAAACTAGTATCGTCTGTTCACTGTAAGTACTTAACCCCGCTGCTTGCATGTGCAGCTCGAATTGCTGTTCCAGCACATTGGCCTCGAAATGCCAACGTGAAGGAACGCGGATCCACCTCGTTATCAGTTCGTTGAGGATGAAGAGCTCTCCACATTCCAGCGACCGCAGTTTTGTCCAAAGCCATTCTTCGCCTTGGCGCTGATATTTGCCTTTGATAAGCAGCCTGTTCTTGAACAAATCCGAACGATACGTCCTTAATATCAACTCAAGATCGCCGGTTTGCAGCCCGTGAACGGCTACGGTTTGGCTCGTGCTCTTGGTGGGTCCGAGAACGAGCGGCAGTAGGGCGGCGGGCTTCACCCGAAGGTGCCCGGTTTGTGACAAGAGGCTGGCTGGGAATCCGACCCGTCGCGGGGAGTGGGTTGAAGGCCTGATCACAACTGCCTCACCCAGTAAGAAGAATCAAATGGCCAGAGGCAAATTGTTTGTTCCACCGAAGGCTTCACCGCTGGCATTGACGAGCGTGCTATTGGAGATTCAGAGCGTTACCGCTTCGGCTGTCTATCTTAAGCGCGTATCCGGCCGGCACTTCGGCACGGCATTTTGTCTGACCGCCGTCCTTCCACCATCTGACCACGACCGGCCCTTGCGGCGTAAGGAGTCTGCCTTGACACCAATCCAGACCGACGTCGGCGATGCTCAGGTGAACGACCTTGCCTTGAGTGTCAACAGCACGAACGCCAAGCACATCGCGGTAGAGACTGTGAGCCACATGAGAGGCAAAACCATGATCGCAACTGGCGGAGGCCCCGACATTCTCCCAAAGCGTGCCGGTCTGTTCGGCCATGTAGAGGTAGAAATCCACCAACTCCTTCTTGATTTGGGTCGGATGGCCATAGCGACTCAGAAGTTCCGAGCGAAGGTAGTTGCCGACGAAGGCATTGGCCGGATAAACCTCTGGGAAGGCATTCGTTTGCTTACGCTCGGGGCCGAATTGACGCACCAGTTTATTCCAAAGCTCCCCGTAAGTTTGCGGTGTAGCTACGTCGAAAAAGAACGCAAAGTACTGACAAACCTCGGTCCGGTTCCGTGTGACCTGGAGCCGTCCATCTTTGCGCACGGCATTGTCCACAAAGAACTCACCATCGAATGATTGCTTGCGAATGACTTCGCGTATCTGCTCGGCCTGGTCGATAAGAGCAGGTTCATTGTACATTCTGCCCCCGGCGGCCAATGCGGCCGCATAGAGCATATTGGTAGGATAGCTGACATCCTGCACGAAGCTGTTGGCTTTCGACCATTCGACGAAGACCCAACTCTCCAGCTTCTCCAGAAGCCCATCCTCATTTGTGAACTTCTGGAAGTACTGATAAAGAGCCTCCAACCTGGGTCTCAGTGCGGTAACGAGCTCTCGATCACCGCTGCGGGCCTGGTACTCCTCCAATTGGACCACAAACCACATGGCCCAGTTTGGGATAAAAACACCGTCATAATGATCAGCCGGATAGCACATGGGCAGCATCCCTTCCGGCAGATGCGCAAAGCCAACGGGGAGGAGATAGTTCTCGAAGAAGTTCTTTTCAATGGTCGTATTACCGCAAAGATCGAACGCGACCCGCGACGTGAAGAAACTGTCACAGAGCCAGCCCGCTCGTTCTCGCGAAGGGCAATCCATGAAGATATCGACGGCGTTCTGCCGGAAGGTCTGCCGGGCGGCCTCGAAGATTTGATTCAGCCTTGGGTCGCTGCATGAGAACATGGCCTCTCCAGTCTCAGAGTTCGCGTATTCCCGCAAATACAAACCCTCGACTTTGCAGGTGCCTTGAAGTACGTTCAGCTTGAGGTATCGCATCGTGTACGGCTCGAAAGACTCGATGTGGTACGTGCCTGGCTCCAGCTCATAGCCGACGGCATTGACGCAACCTAGCCGTTTGAAATCCACGTCATCTTTGCTGAGTATTTCATCGAAAGTGACGTAGAGTTTAACGGGCGTGGAGCATTCGATAGATGCCCCGATAAAGCCGGTGAGATTCGTCCCTAAATCGACTATGGCGAAGGTGTTTTCCGAGAGTTCAATGGCCTTATCAGGCCGGTAGGGCTTGTTTGCTGCCTCCCGCGAAGCGGATCGGATCTTCTGCAATTCAATTGACGGCACGACCTCCAGTTCGTTTTCCGGGTATCCTTTCAGTTTGGGCCCGATGTTGACGAGAGAACGGTCCTTCCAGAGTCGCGCTACTGGTACGTCACGTTGAAGCTTGCCCTCGGACACGATCCGGAGCGGTTGGCGCTTGCGAAAACGAGGGTAGGCCACCCTCCGGATGAGGAGATTTCGGTTCGGCAGCGTTGAGCAGGGTTCAGACGCAGATTCAGCCGACGGCCTGTCCCACCACCGGTCGTCACCGTTGTTAAGCCGGTAGTATTCAATGAAGGGACGCTGAAAACTGTAGCGTTGCACCTTTTGAAGGCGGTGCTTCAAGACGGTCGCTTGGAAATTGACGCCCTTGCCGGCCGTAGAAGCCAGGACCTTCCCGTCAGATATCACCTCCGCCTGCAGGAACGCAGGCTGGTCCAGCAAATAGTAACTATTTACATTGTAGCCGGCTACTTCGATGGCGAGGACGTTCCGCTCCCGGAGATAACGGCCGAGCGGCCATTCATCGACCCGGTAGAAGCCGTGGGGTCCGCGGGCTGGGCCGTGACCGATGAACTGCCCATTGAGATATACCCGGTAGAGCGATGAAGCAGTGAGTCGAAGGACGGGACGTTCCCGTTCCGAACACTTAAAGGCGGCTCGAAACCCCACGAAAAGGTTTTTCTCCGTTTC
>JARRQQ010000267.1:0-6169 GCA_037381725.1 Sedimentisphaerales bacterium | reverse complement strand
GCGATGAACACGTTATCGAATTCAAGCCCCTTGGCTGCATGCAACGTCATCAGGGCAACGCGTTCGCTGGCCGGGTCGTAAGCATCTACGTCGCTGAAGAGCGATATCTGATGAAGGTAGTCAATCAGAGATGGTTGCTCGGTATGCTGGTCGTAATCGGCGGCGCCGTTGATAAGCTCGTTGACGTTCTCCAGGGCGGTTTCGCCTTCGGCCCCGGCGGCGCGGAGAGACTCGGCCAGTCCGGACTCATTCAACACCTGCTCGGCCAGAGGTGCAACCTCGCCCTCGACGTCCTTGCCGAGCTGCTCGATCAGGTTGTAGAACACGGCTAACTTGGCCTTCGCGGCTTTGGGGAGCGAATCGATAACACTGGATTTCTTCACGGCCTCCATGAGGCTCATACCATTCTGGGCGGCATAGGCGCTGAGCCGCTGGAGGGTTGTCTTGCCTATGCCGCGGGTGGGCGTGTTGATGATGCGGACCAGGGCGTTCTCGTCGGAAGGATTGACGAGGATTTTCAGGTAGGCGAGAAGGTCGCGAACCTCCTTCCTTCGGTAGAATTCGACGCCGCGAAGGATTTGATAGGGAATCTGCGTTTTGATGAACGCTTCTTCGATGGCCCGGCTCTGGGCGTTGACGCGGTAGAATACCGCCATGTCCTTGAAAGAGGCGCCGCCCTCGGCAAGCTCTTTGACCTGCTCGGCGAGGGCCCGGGCTTCCGACTTGTCATCCTCGTAGCCCGTTACTTGAACAGGCTGGCCATCGGAATGAGTCGGAATCAGTGTCTTTTCCTTTCGATTCCGGTTGCAGGCAATCAGGTGGTCGGCGGCGGCGAGAATGGTCGCCGTGCTGCGAAAATTCTCCTCTAACTTAACCACCTTCGCGTCCGGCCAATCGCTCTCGAAGGCCAGTATATTGCGAATATCGGCGCCGCGCCAGCGGTAGATCGACTGGTCCGGGTCCCCCGTGGCACAGATGTTATTATGGTGCGAAGCAAGGGCCTGGGCGATCTTGTACTGGGCGTGATTCGTGTCCTGATATTCGTCGATAAGGAGGAACCTGAAACGGTTGCCAAGCTCGGAGCAGACGTCGGGCCGATCCCGGAGCAGGAAGGCGGTCTTCATCAGCAGGTCGTCGAAATCGAGCCCGTTCCGTTCGCGGAGGATGCGTTCGTAGGTCAGGTAAATCTCGGCCAATGTCTTCGAGAAGAAGTTGTCGGCTTCCGCCTTGAAGGATTCGGCGTCGATCAGTTTGTTCTTCAGCGTGGAGATCGCATCGAGCATTCGAGCGGGCGGAAAATTCGTGCTATCGAACGAACGTTCCTTGATCGCCTCCTTGACGCACCGGCGCTGATCGGCGTCGTCGTAAACGCTGAAGCCCGAATGAATCCCCGCTCCGTCCGCGTACCGGCGGAGAATCCTCACGCACAGGGAGTGAAACGTGCTGATATGCGCCCCGCCCGAAGCACCGAGGGCGGCGGCCCTTTGTCGCATCTCCTCAGCGGCTTTGTTCGTGAAGGTAATGGCGCAGATGTTGTACGGGGCACCGCCTTCTTCGATCAGGGCGGCTATACGGTACGTGATAACGCGCGTCTTGCCGCTGCCCGGTCCCGCAAGAACCAGCAACGGCCCTTCGACGTGAAAGACAGCTTCCCGCTGAGAGTCCGTCAATTCTCGCCAGAGAGTGTCGTGCACCCGCTGGGGCGCGCTCCCGTGTGAAGATCGAGAGTTTAGAACGTCTGAAGGAATTCTTCCTGTTGTTTCTGTATTTGCTTTCTTTGCTGATCCAGCTTTTCTTTCCACGGCGCCAACTGCTCGGCAAGTTCGGGTTTCTCGATTTCGATTCGGGCCAACAATCCAAGCCTCAAATTGGGCGAGAATTCCTGGTCCTCCAGGAAGTCCTGAAGCGCCGTGTATCGTAACTCACCGAACGGAGGCAGGTCAATCCTGTTTTCGTCTCGGTATTTCGATTGGTATTTGTTCCACACCTGTTTGGCGAAGTTTTCTTTGCCGGCGGCTTCGTCGTCGTCCCGCATCGCCAGTCTGAAATACGCCTCCCGCAGGACCGCGACGACCATTTCCTTGGCGTCGTTGATCGTGATGCTCTCGAATTCCTCGTCGAAGCGTTTCTTCGCATAGACGTCGACAATCGGAGACTTGAACTCGTCCAGAGGATATCGTTTTCTCATGTCGCTGTAGATTCTCTGGGCCTCGCCCTTGTGGCCGGCCTGATAGAACAGGAGAACCGCGTTCTTGAGCATGTTGCGATGGCCGTTCTGCATGGTCTCATAGGTCCCCTTGTCATCCTTGTATTTCTCCATCAGGTTCAGCGCCGCCTTGTTATAGGGATCGAACATCCTGAGATCAGGCCGGAGGAACACCTCTTTGCCGATGACCGGGGCCTGCGGCTCTTCCACGATGTCGTCCTGGCGCGGCGCCGGAAGGGGCACGTCGTGGATGTATAATCTGCCGTTGCGAAAGAGGTTTTGCAGGCTGTGGTTGATGATGCGGTCCGTGTTGGTCTCGGCCGCCCCGATTTCGCGCGACGGATCCTGGGCGGCGATTCGCAACCCCTTGACGGCCCAGTAAATCGCCTGCGTATCGGGAAGCCGCCAGTCCAGCGGGAAATGGACGTTCGGATCGGTAAAGTCAATCGGGCCGTACTTCATGTTCAGCTCCCGCATCAGCGCGGGATCGAGCTTCCAGGTCTTTCGCAATTCGTAGGCTTTGGCGAAGATATCAAATTCCTTGAGAGCTTCCGTCCCTCTGAAATCGTCTATGGCCCTGGCCGCAGCCGGGTCAAACCGCTGGGAGTTCTCACGCAATGACAGGTAAGTGCTGGCGAAGGTATTCTCATCGGCAAAGGCCTTATCGGCCGCCTTCAGCGCCGTCACCAGCGAGGCCATGTTCGGGTCCGCCAACATGTCCTGCCAGGTAGCCGGCGCGGCGACGAGCGCATCGTAGTAATGCTTGTCCGTGCGATAGAGTTTGTTGTCGTCCGAGTTAAGCAGCGGCTCCATCATCAGCGCGAGTTGAAGCTTATAGTACTTGTGGTCGTCGTCGGAGAGACCCCCCAATTTGTGCTGGAGGATTTGAGCCAGCTCCTGGTAGATGCCGATGTCCTTGAGTTTGTACTTCGAGATAGCCTCGTCTCGTAGCAGCTCGTAGCCGTTGCGGACCCACCGCCACCGCTGATCGGGTTGCGTTGCGGGGATGGCCACGGAAATGTTGTAGGCCATGTTCCACGCCTGGAAGACCCAGACGGACGGGAAACGAGGCTGAAGGATCGTGATCCATTCGGCGAGCTGCCGGGCGTCGAAAAACTGACCTTCCTCTTTTAGCTTGTCGGCCCGCATCCACAGGACGTCCACCACCAGCCCGCGAAAAGCGCCGGTGGCAACGGTGGCGAAGACAAGCTCGGGCGGGATATTCTCAGGCTGGTCGATAATCAGCCCCATGTCCTGGCGCTGCTTGTTGATCGGGTCGAGTTGCACACCCGCGGCGATGCACAAACCGACCGCAACAACGATACAGACAGACATAGTTATGATATCACGCGAACGCATACCTATTCTTTATGAGCCCGAATGGCACGGTCGTCTTCGGGAAACGCAATTTAGACCGTGATCCTGGCAATCTCCCGAAATTTGAAAATGAGCAAGCCCAGAGCGAGCATCAGAAGGGCTTTGATGCCGACCATGACGGCGGCGCATTGGGTGAGCAAGGACCAGGTCACCAATCTCGCCGGGACGATAAACTTGGTCGGATTGAACTTGTCAAACTGAGGCAAAAGCCCCACGAGCCACTTGATCGTATACGAGTAAACCAGGCCGACGTTGTGACCGAGCAGGCTGAACGAATCGTTGATGAAGCCGCTGAAGCTGGCCGTGAAGAAGATCACGAGGCAAAACATGATCGCCACGGGAAACGACAGAAAGCTGGAAGCGAACAGGCCCAGACACGCCAGGAAGACTAAGCGAAACAAGATGAGTGAGACGGCCCTGATGAAGTTGCCCGTGAAGCTGTCGGCCTTGTAGAGGATTTCGAGGCCGTCCGGCGGAAAGATCACGGTGGCGTCATTGTACGGGACATTGACGAAGGCGATTCCCAGATGGCCGTCCGGCGGGATGACGTCGGCGGAGAATTCGATCTCGTGAAAAGTCCGTGCCGCGTTCTTGTGAATCTGATCGTAGACCGGCGTTTTTGGCCGCTCGCCATACTTGATGTATTGCCAGTCGCCGGCGATCCATTCGCCGTAGACCTGCGAATCGGGCGGATTCGGGAATATATCGTATTTGAACTTGATGAACATGCTCTTGGCGAGCGGTTTGACGTTCGTGAATTCCCAGTTCCTCTTACGGCCGACAAAGGCCGCGCGGTGGGCGATCTGCGCCTGCTTCGTCAACTCGGCGATCGTCTGTTCATACGTGAAGTCCGCGGGCAGCCGGTCCAGCTTCTTGAGTTGTTCGTACCGGGCCTTCACCTCCTGGGTCACGTCAACTGGGGGGATAGTCAAGGCGGCTCGCGCGGTGAAGAACTCGTTGTCGGCTTCGGTCCGCTCGGACTGCGACGGCTTGACAAAGGCGGGTGTATAGATCGCGATCACGTAGATGATCGTTGAAAACACGACCAGCAGAACGAAATCCAGTACGAGGACGCCGAGCAGCTTGCCGGACAGAAGCTGCCAGCGGCGGATCGGCTTGGTCAGGACGGTGTAGATCTGCTTTTGGTCAATGTCGCTCGTTACCGCGTAGATGGAAACGATGATGGTCAGGAGGCACAGCAAAAAGCTGGTCAGCGAAAGGCCGTAGCTGACGAAGGTTTGCAGCCTGCCCTTCAGTGTCTCGTCCCCCGTGGCCGTCATGCCCAGGACGGGAAGCAGGACGAGAAGCAGGATCATGAAGACCAGTGCGATCTTCATCCGCAAAGCTTGCTTGATCGTGTTTGCGGCGACAGCCCAGATGCTACGCATCGCCGGAATCTCCTTCCTGTGACGTGTCGGTTTTCTGTTCGTGCGTTTCCGTAGGTCGTGTGCGGTCCGTGAGCTTGTCTAAGATGTTCTCTCTGACTTGCTCTTGCTCGTGCGCGTGAGGTTCGACGCGCTCGGTTTGAGCTTCCTCTTCTTCTTCGACGGTAGGCGTGGGCTGAAGGTGTTCCGTCGGCTGAGTTAGCCGGCTCAGTAACCCATCGTCGCGTTCCGATTCTGAGTCCGCGGCGGGAGTGGTGACCTTCTCCGTTACCGGCGGCTCCTGTTCGGCTTGTTCGGACGTGGGCGCCGAGACCAGTTTGTCGAGGATACTCTCGGTCGGCTCTTTTTGCGTGAGAAAATCGCCGATCTTCGTCGTGCTGACGGCGCCGCTCGTTGGCTGGGCCTGCTGTTGAGCCGCTGTCACCGTCCGAATGAAGAACGATTCCAGCTTGTCCATCGGGGAAGTCACCAGGCACTCGGCGCTTTCGGCGTGGACGAGTTCTTCGATCTTCTCGATGGTTGCATCGCTCAGGGCATTGGTGGTGATCTGCCGCTTGTTGGTTTGCTGCAAGAGTTCTCTGACTTGGCCCTGGGTCTGAATCTTTCCACCGTAGAGAATGGCGATTCTGTCGCATACGTCCTCGACGTCGGCAAGGAGGTGGCTGCTCAGTAGAATGGTCTTGCCTCGCTCAGCGAGTTTCAGAATCAGGTCCTTGATTTGCCGGGTCCCGATGGGATCGAGTCCAGTGGTCGGCTCGTCGAGGATGAGCAGATCGGGGTCGTTTATCAACGCCTGAGCGAGACCGATCCTTCGCGCCATGCCTTTCGAGAACGTCCCAACGGCCCGGTTGGCGACGGCCTTGAGCCCCACCATATCGAGCAGGGCCTCGATGCGTATCTTTCGCAGCTTGGCGGGCAGGCCAAAGATTCTGCCGTAAAAATCCAGGGTTTCACGCGCGTTCAAGTACTGATAGAGGTAAGACTCCTCGGGCATGAACCCGACTCGGGCGTTGATCTTCGGGTCGGCTCCGTCGCCGCCAAGGACCAGCGCCTTGCCTTTTGTGGGATGGAGCAGGCCGAGCAGCATCTTCAGGGTCGTGCTCTTACCGGAGCCGTTCGGCCCGAGAAGCCCGAAGACCTCGTTGTTCCTGATCTGCAGATCGAGGTTATCGACGGCGAACACCTTGGATCGGCCCCACCA
>JARRQQ010000266.1:0-14905 GCA_037381725.1 Sedimentisphaerales bacterium | reverse complement strand
GTGGTTCAACAAAGACAGTCTCTCAGATAACCCGCTTAAGTCGCTTATCGGCCGTTTGTACAAGGGAGTATATCTCTGTTTACCCGTAAAAACCAAAAACACAGTGATCATATTTGACAGTTGTCCAGTCTCTTAGCTTTATCGATCTTTCCACCGGAGAGTTGATATTGATGTTGGCGTTCTCATAATCTGAACCTCATACCCTTCCTTGACCCGCCCCCCGTTTCTGGTCCATTCTTGATGAGACTTTTCGTTGTCCAACTCCGTTGTGTTTCGGAGGCTCAGCCGGAGGAATACAACGCCGCGCGAACTCCTGGGGCGCCAGGTTATCCGATGAACTGTGCGGGCTGATACGGCTTTGACCGCGCCCATACCGGCTGGTTTTAAGCACCCCTTGATACTGGTGAGAATGCAAATCCATTTCACCTGGGGCCAGATTGTGTAATCCTAAGGTTCAGCCTTTGAGAAATAGCTCTGCTGCTATTCTGTGCCCTTCGGACGTTCTGAACCTCCTGTTTATGATCTCGCCAAGTTCTCTTCCGTCGGCCGTGGGGCAATCGTTCGGGATATGGACGAGCTGGTCGGCATCCCACAGGATGTGAGATTCTATCGTGCCGATGTCTCTTCGGCCGTGATACTCTGCAATGACGTTAAGTATACGCTCGATTGTTTCAGCAGGAATATCATGTCGTTTCAAGATTCCCTCCGCGATGGGTGGACTTTCAGCCTCTTGATGTTCTGCTTTTGAATAGCCAAACTCTTGTTTGGCCCCATGGCTCCCGATGTCGTGCAGGATTGCCGCGGCTTTGACTACCAAAGGGTCCCCTCCTTCGACGGCTTGGATCTTTTCAGCGTAGCTCAGGACAGCGAGCGCATTGTCGAATCTCTCTTTATCCGGGCCAAAAGCCTCTTTCGCTTCGTCGATCAGTTTCTGTCGGATGACTGTCATAGTACTGAGCTTTGCGCCCAGACAGTGCGCAGCGTACTGGCACCATTCGGCGCAACCGAGGTCAATCCTCGGATTGACTATGATGTATCCACACCCGCGACATTTCAACTGCGGTTCATCTTTGAAGAACTCTACCGGCTTGCCGCACTTTGCACACTCCACCTCAAAGATGTCTTCAGGCTTCCAAAATCTCTGGTCCTGTCCGGGACACTTTGTCATGGGCTTTGCTCCAGCCGGCCACGATAGCCGACTCGTCCGACTTTTCAATACTCCTGTTTCTTCGAATTGACGGATGGAAACAATGACAGCTCCGTGTGCGGCAAGAATTTCGCTCTCATGAACTCATCCATGTACCCCGGATGACTCATCAGGTCAAAATAGGTCATGGTTTCCGCTATTCTCTCAGCGGCGGCGAGCGCTTCTCTACTCAGAAGGACCGTTTTCGCGCCCGCAATCGAGGTGTTCCCCACGAATCTTATTTTCTGCACGGGTATGTCGGGCAACATTCCAATGGCGACGGCTTGCCGGACGTTCAAGAAGTTTCCAAATCCCCCGGCCAGACACACCGCCTCCAGGTCTTCGGGTCGGGTTTGTGTGGATTCCATGAGAACTCTGATGGCGGCGAACACTCCTGCCTTCGATCGGACCAGATTGTTGATATCCACTTGTGTGATGACAATCTCAGAGTGATCATTGGCCGGTGGGGCCAACTGGAATTGCAGTCCGTCATCACCTTCGGTTAATTGAGGTTGGTGATCAATCTTGAATCGCCCCGTTCGGTCGATGATGCCGTGAAAAAATAGCTCAGCGAGAGTATCCAACAGTCCGGAGCCGCAAATACCGGCCGGAGCTGTATCCGCGACGGTTTTGAGTTCGATGGAGCCGTCGTCATGCATACTCAGCTTTTCTATCGCGCCCGCTGCGGCTCTCATTCCATGCCTTATCCCACTGCCTTCGAATGCGGGACCCGCAGAGCTCGAGGCGCACACCAGCCAGTCTCGATTACCACGAACGACTTCACCATTCGTTCCGATGTCGGCGAGGAGATGTATACCCTTCGTCGTAAAAAGTCGCGTCGCTAACACGCCCGCTACGATATCACTCCCTACGTAGGCAGCTACGCTCGGCAGACAGTACAGGAGACCACGCTTGTTGATCCGGATACCCGCCTCAGCCGCCCGGATTGGCGGCACAAATCCCGCTGACGCGACATAAGGCTCTCTCCGGATACGGGTCGGGTCTAGGTTCAGCAGGAAGTGTACCATGGCCGTATTGCCGGCGCAAATCACCGTGCTTATTTCATGCAGATCGATTTTCTGCCTGACTGCCAGCGTTGCGATGAGGTCATTCACGTCTTGGACGATACAATTCTGCATCTTGTCGAACGCATCATTCTCTTCCGCGTAGATAATCCTGCGGATATAATCCTCACCGAAATTGATTTGGCTATTATATGTCGCTTCCTTATCTATGGTCTTGGCGCTGGTCAAGTCAACAAGGTGGGCAACGACCGTTGTGGTGCCCAGATCGACCGCGGCGGCAAAGTTGCTTTTGCGGTGGTCCCCCGGCTCAACGTCGATCACCTCCGTGGTCTGGCCTCGTCGAGCTAGGGTGACAGTTGCTTTGTAGTCACAGCCTTGCAGCAATCGGGAGAGTTTTTGCAGGACACGCAAACCCGTCTGCATGATGGGGGCGTCGGTTTCTTCACGTATCGCCAGGTACAGACGCTCATGATCAGCCGTATGATCGTGGACGGTCGGAGGAGACATCTGTACAAAAATTTTCCGAACCAAAGGATCAAATCTGAATATTCCGGCCCGCACGTCGCCGGCAAGCTCGCTGAACCTGTGAGCGTCCGCGTCCATGAGGATCTGACCCGTTTCCAGGGAGTGTGACTTCGGGACGGTCACCTTCATGTCGGAATGAACCTCCGTCTGACACGCCAGAACAACGTTTCGGCGTATCTCATCCGGAGTGAGCAGAGTCGTGGGCCGGCTCTGAAATTGTCCTGCATCAATAGTGACTTTGCACTTGCCGCAATACCCATCGCCACCGCAGATACTGTTCAGATAAATACCTGCTTTGTGGGCGGCGTCGAGTAACACCGTTCCAGCGGGAACCTGCACTTGAAGACCGGTCGGTTCAAAATGGACGTTGTATCTTCTTTTCTCGTTCTCTTTCATTCCATTCGGGTTTGAACAGATGTGCCTTAGTCCTAATCAACGTCGTTAATTCTGTCCGTCGTCGTACTCCGGGCTTTCAAAGGAGCTTAGCCAATCGATCTTTTGCGTTTATTAACTCGTCTGTAATCTCTGCGTCTGCTCCAAACACAGCCGCACGATTCAAGTCGGCTTCTTGCAGAAGCCTGCTGTACTTGAGAGCACCCAAAAGGGTGATATCCTTCAATTGAGCCCGAATCGCTTCGATCTGCGCGGCTTCCGTGACCTTGTTGACTATGGCTCCAACGTGGCCAATCCCCAGCTTCCTGGCCATGCTTGCCATATTGATCGTTGTCTCGATACTCCTGCTGCCTGGTTCTACGACCAATACGAGTGCATCTATCCCTTGAACGCTTGCCCTGCCCATGAATTCGACGCCAGCCGCCAGGTCAACTAAGACGACCTCTTCACGCTGCAGTATAGTATGTGTGAGCAAGGCTTTTAGAAATGCTCCTTCCGGACAGGCGCAGCCACCCCCCGCTTGAGTGATGGCCCCTAGAACAAGCAACTTCATGCCGTTCGTCTCATACCAATACTGTTCGGGCACATCGCTGACTTTTGGATTCAGCCTAAAATAGACTCCCACGGCGTCCTTTTGCGTTCCGGTACGCTCGGCAATGAGTTGCTTCATTCCGATAAGCGGCTTGGGGCTTTGCTCCGAAGCGACGCCCAAGGCCGAAGCAAGGTTGGGATTCGGGTCAGCATCGATGGCAAGCACATCGAATCCGTCTTGGGCGAGCAATTGTGCCCAAATTGCAGAGACGGTCGTCTTGCCAACCCCTCCCTTGCCGCCGATTGCGATTTTTGCATTCTCCATCGGGAATATAATGCGAGGATTTCAAGTCAGCCTCGTGGTCTCCTATATCGAAAAGCAAAGTACACACCCTGGTCAGGACAGTCAGAGTGTAGCGTTCTCTCTACTATCCGTCAAACACCGTTTTTCACATCGCGGGCCGTCCCGTTGCGCTTCCGACGAACTATACGCGAGTGGCAGACAAATGTTTGGCCGTGTCAAAAAGGACGTGCTACTCAACACCGAATTCATGCCTCCAGCCCGCGCACAGTATGAAGAATCACCAAATTGGCGGACTACACTGCCCAATGCTGCACGAGGCGGTCAGGTGGCCCGAAACTGCGATAGACTTGACTCCCCAGTGCAACTGACGATGATTTACGTATCTGCCCTGGCCGCTTCGACCAGTGCGTCCAGGGTCAAACCTACAGCTACCAGCAGTGCATCCAACGGCAGTTGATCAGCGGCACTCTTGTCGAACAATATGGATGCTCGCGCTTCAAATTCCTCGCTCCGGCCCCAAATTATGATGGTTAGTGGCACTCGTGGCAATATATATAAGCGAATTGAGGCATCGCCGAACTCGCACCGTTCGGCTCTGAATCGCGCAGCAACGTCATACAACTTGGATGGATAATCTCCAAAAGTCTTCTCTAATCTCTGCGTGGGAAGACTGTGAATGCCGCGGAAGAAGAACTGTCCGGCGGGCAAAGCGCGCGCATTGACAAGTTGATTGGAGAATGGTAGATCCTGAGCGTTCGTAAGGTACGCGAGCAGACAGAGTTGCTCAAGAAAGCTGGCGGCTTCCTGCTTTGCTGCTGAAACGCGGGAATAGATTCTCATTTCTGAGAGATCAACGGTGTACTCTTTGTTCAGCATAGTGACTATGTAGCGAGCGGGATCACTCACGTATTGGCATTTGGCGCGTTGAGCCGTCTGCCGCCCATCGAGTTTTTCGAGTTGTTTCCAGAGACCTTCGTGAGCCATTATCCGATCGCGACATTGAGCCTAAATGCCGAGTTGCTGTTTGAGCTCTTCATATTCAGCCGTTGTGTTGATGTTCGGTATGTCCGTTTCCAATTCGATATATTCAACGTTGCATAGAGAAAAGACTTGGCTTATCTTTCGGTGCCCCCAGGACAGGGCTTGGTTCACCGTCTGGATCGCGTGTTTTCGATAGACCGCAAAAAGTGGCTCACATTGGCCCTCGCGGGTCATCGGGATGATGATGTCCGCGTTGCCGTCAGCGACTTGCCGAAGCATCCTTCGGACAAAAGCCAGTCTGATATGCGGAATGTCGCACGCGACTACGAAATTGAGCCTATTGGCTGAAGCCGCCAAAGCAGACACGATTCCCATCAGAGGCCCTTGGCCCGGCACTTTGTCCGGAATAACCTCGAAGCCGAGAAACGCGAACTTTTCTGCGTCATTGGCGCTGATGAGTATCTGCTCGAAATTTCCGGCAAGCTGCCCGCAAAGGTTCTCTATGAGCGGACGGCCATTGATTGGCAACATGCTCTTGTCAGTGCCCATCCGGCGACTGGCTCCGCCAGCCATGACGATGGCCGTTGCTTTCTCCAGCAGCGTCCATCGACCGTCCACAAGTCTGACGCGGTCAAGGTCTAAACTGAATTTGCCGTTTTCCGAGAAGACGATTCTATCCGCGTGCTCTCTAAGCCTCCGGGCGGAGTCTTTCCATCCGTTTTGTCCAGGGCCTGTCACCAAAAGAAACAGTCCCGGCTCCACGACGTTCCGCAGTGAATTCGACTCACAGATCGACACTGTCCTGGGACCCACCACGTCCAACAGGGCAGCCAGGCCTTCCCTTAGCCGGTTCCTTGAGGCGCGAAGCCAGAAGACCTGGCTCGCCCCGGCCCGGAGAAGTCTTGCCGTGTCTTTATCTAAGTGAGCGTTCGTCTCTTCTGTAATGGAAAAAGCGTCGCTTAACAAGGAACACTCACCAAAACCTTTGCCGTCGCGAGGCCCGTCTGCTGTGACTGTCGGGGTGACTTTCACTCCTGTGATGTTGTGGCGCTTCCCGTAGCAGACCACGTCGGCGACCAAGAATGCGAATGACCCTGTCAAGAGAAGTCGGCTCGCCCACACTGATTTTCAGCCAGTGAGAATCAGCATACACACGTTGAACCGGGTTTACGAGTTCCCGGCGGACGACGAGCAGTATGGTCGCGCTAATCGATGCCACCAACGAGTCAACACTGCTTCGCCAGCCTTGGCCGGCAATCTCCAGGGGCCCGAATTCATCTACAACCACCAGATCGGCGGATTCCGTCGCCTCCCGGTTAAGGGCCGCGCTGCCGAGCCTCAATCCATCATCAATGAACAGAAATGGAGACATGTTTCCGCCGTCCATTTTTCGCCTCGCCAGCGGTGCGCGAATCTCACTTCGTAGATCAAGGACGTCGAATCCGATCAATTTGCCGTCGCGATACAAAGACAGCGCCAATACTCCAGCAACCTTGAATCCGTCAACTTGGACAATTTGCACGAGCTTTGCCGCATTTGTCGTCTTGCCGGAATGCTTTTCTCCTATCCAGAGAATAAATCTCTGGTCAGTTGCCGCGACCGGCACCTCTTTTTGTGTTGGTTGATAGGAGGCTGACATACAACGCATGACTTAGAAGAGATATACGATAATCCCAAACATCCATAATCCCACTGTAATAGCGAGCACACTGCTCGGAATGACACGCAGCCTCAGCCTGAAGGGATCATGGGAAGTTGTTCCGAACCGTTCGCTGAGGCGAAAAGCAGCCGGAACCAAAACTGCGCATGCTAACGCAGTCATGGTGCCGTTTATGCCGACGTAGCGCACCACGTTACCGTATCCGCCCTGTGCCCAATGTGCGTAGCGAAAGATGTAAGTCATCATCACAGCAAACAGGGCGTAGCTTAGATAGACCGCCGCAGCGGCGCGCAACGACCGGTTCTTGGTGCCGAGCACGCCAAAGAACAAATCGTAACACATTCCGGTCAGGAGGATGCCGAGAAGATGACAGGCGAAAAATGGGACATTGAGAAACTTGTATAACATCGCAGTAGCGGCAATAAGGGTCGCTGTGCCTTTCTGGGGGTAGTATGCCCGGGCGATGGTCATTACAAGGAATCCTATAGCGGTCAAAGGGATCGACGCGTACGGCACATCTGCCCGATACAGGGCATCACCCAGGACCGCCTCCGAAATACCCCAAAGCCCACCAAAAAATAACATGGCCAAAACATATTCCTTCTTCACGGCATCGCTCCTTAACCTGACTGCTCGTTGATTCCAACCCGACACATGATAACACTCATTTCCCATCAAGCCAGTGCTGTGTGAATCTTAGCAGGTCGAACATATTTACGCCTTGCTCTGATTGATCTTGAACAAGGTCGGCTCCTCCGCACCAGTCCGGCTCTCCGCATCCGGCTTCGAGCCAATGCCCGGCCAGAATGCTGAAGTCGAGGAAGTCCACGTCGCAGTCGCCGTCGAGATCGGCGACCTGATCCGCAATGAAATCTTCCGAGCTTCTTGTGAGCAATTGATAGTAGTCGTAGTAAATGCCATCCGAATCTCCAGTATATTGCTCGAGGATACCGGATACGCCGCAAAAACGCCGGCCCGTTTCAATGTACGGGTGATAGATCAACCCTTTCTCCTTGTCGGTGTTCATATAGTCGGAAACCCAGCAGGTCTGATTGGGATCGGTATTGCTCGCAAGCACGTAGTTGTCATAAGCTTTTCCCTGGCCCAGGGCCGTGACAGAGACGTTGATCACCTTGATTAGCATGGCTTCGTATTTTTCCGCACCGTGGTCCGGCACAGCCCAGGCATCAAGACCCTCGATCGGGGCGGCAATCTCCTCAACCCCGACCACGATCGGTCTCGGCAAGGGATTGCTCGTACTGACTACGGTGAGATTGGGATCATTCTCGCTCTGGTACTGCAAAAATGTCGTACCCTTGAAGTCTTCAACCAAAACGTTGGTTAGCCGGACCCTGTCACCCACCTCGACATTGTCAAAAGCATCGCTTGACCACCCTTTCACCTGAATCGCCCCCCAGCCGGTTGGGTAATTGGGATCCTGCAGAACGAGCCTGGGTCTGCCGCCACTTTGTTTGTGTGTGACAATCCCTCCGAGGCAATCGACGAGGTTGCCATTCTCAGGGCTGATTCCATTGGCGTCATCGGTGTATTGGACCTCATAGATTGACAGGGTATTCGCTTGCAGTGGACTCACTGCTCCAATCATGGCTACAATAGACGCCGTCACAACCACCATTGTAAACCATTTTCTTTCCATCTTCTTACTCCTTGCTTTATCGGTAGTACCACCGAATTCTCTTCTTGTTTCCACCATACCGTATCTCAAGGGTACCATTCAGCGTCACCAAGGGGCGGCACCTCCAGGTCGTCCGGCCATTGAGCCTTCCAGACAGAGGGCGTCCACTGGACGTGATAATCACAGTAGAGGATCGAGCCGCCCAGCAATCCGCCGGGTCTGGTGTGGCGTGCGCTAAACGCTTTTGGATAGCTGCCACAATACTTTCCCGCCGAGGCGTTGTACGTGGCGCCGCCGTAGCCCTTTTCAGGGTCCAGCAGTTGGTCGAATAGCAGGATCAGACGGGCCGGACTTCTTATGGACGTTGTCTTCAAGAAACTGGGCATGTGCCAGCCGGTCCCGGTGGCTCCATAGGGTGGCCAGCAATTTTCATCGAGTTCGAGGCAGGAATTCATCGCATAGGAGAAATAGCCACTTCTCCTGGGCCTGTATTTATAACTTGTATCCGGCGCCAGTTTGCCGGTTGGACATTGAAACAAGGTGTCTTTTCCGGGTTTTTGCCAGTAATCATAATCACGCCAGGGTTTTTCCCCTATCAGTGGCGGAAGCACGTCGACCCAACCGAAGAAATAGTCCGCTCGCTCGGCATCCGTTTGCGGATTGTTCGCTGTGCGGTCCCGGCCGTCAATGTGTGGGTAATAACCGTCGTTCTCCGCCACGTAGGTTTCAAAGGCCAATCCCCATTCTCGTAGTCGGCCCTGACAGACAGTTTGTCCAGCCATTGACCTGACCCGACCAAGTGCTGGCAGAATGAGTCCGATCAGCAACGACATGATGGAAATAACAACCAGCAGCTCGATCAGACTAAAACCTATCGCTCCGCCGGTCGCTTGCGCATCGGGACCCGTAACCCGTCGAGCGTTCATCGACGAGCGACCAGCAACGGATTCCTTTGCTCCAGGAAATGCCGCGCCATGCGCCATCTGTGGACCCCTTACTTGAAACAGCCAAGCTGGCATTTGCAGATTCTTATGTCGTGTCTATTACACCGATTTCAATGGGCTCCACCTCAAAGCTTTTCGCCAGCTTAAAAGCCTCGACACACGTCAGTTGTTTTCGGTCACCTGATTCTGGCAGGCCACAGGCTGATTCGAGAACGGCGTTAACTAATTGTCCCTTTTCATCCATGAGCGTCTGTCCACATCGCCCCACATAGTTGTGTATGTCTTGACGTGTCGATGAGTAGGCATTGAAACACCAGATGATGCCAGCGTCAACATCAATCTCACGAAGGCGACAGGTTCCGGGCCATCTTGAAAAGGCAAAACATCAGGCGAAATCCATATCCAGACTGTGAACGCGTCCCTCCGTCTTGCTGGATAACCTACCGTCGCCTTTCGACAGAACAGCCAGCATCGGTTTATTTTCAACGAGCACCTCGGCGGTGAAACCCTCAATACCATTTTGTCTGGCCACATTCATAAGCAGTTTGAACATGAAGGTCCCGATGCCGCGGTTTTGCCAATGGTCATGGACGACAAAGGCCACTTCCGCACGATTTGTTCGAGGATTGATAAAGTACCGGCCAATGGCGATAATCTCCTCGCCGTGAGCCTCGGGTATTGTACCCACGATGGCCATCTCACTTCGATAGTCGATGTACACAAAGTTTTGAATTTGTTTCTGAGGTACCTTTACTGCGTGCGACATAAACCGGTAGTACTTGGTCTGTTCAGAGAGGGATTGAAAGAGCCCCCGAACCCGTTTCTCGTCGGTCGGGTGCATCGGCCTGACGTTGATCAGCGTTCCGTCATCGAGCACGAATCTTGCCTTCAATTCGGGCTGGAGGATATGAATTCTACCTTCCACGTCGGCGAGGCTTGAGTTGACAAGATTCATACGAACCGCCTGCTGGAGAAGAAGCTCACGACAATTCGGATGCGCCACGCTGATCAGCGCCATCGCCCGCTCCTGGAGACTCTTGCCGTATAAGTAGGCCACCCCGTACTCCGTGACAACATAATGCACTTCGCGACTTGTTGCGACGACCTCAGCTCCATTGCTCAGACCCGGCACGATCTTCGAAACGTCACGTATGTCAATGCCCGAAACACTCTGTCGGGGCGTTCGTGCGCATACCTGGCCCGTCAGATCTACCTCTTCGGCGGTTGCCACTGCTATCATGTTTTGCTGCTGGGCAATGACGCCGGGATCGCTGACACTCTCGGACGGATAGAAAAAGAACGTTGGGTTCCCGTTCACATAATCGTAAAGCCGTTGCGTCCCGAGGCACATAGTGCCGACGACCTTGCCGCGATCGACGCTTTTGTGCAGTCCAGTGACCACTCCCGATTCGACCAGGTCAACAATGGCATCACCAATGACTTCGGCGTGAATTCCCAGATCATGCTTGGTTTTCAAACGCTGCGAAAGCGCCAAGGAGACTCCACAGATCCCAAACTCGACCGTGGAACCGTCCGGAATTAGTGCCGCAACGTATTCGGCGATCGTGGACGATCTCTTCGTCGGTTCGGGCAAGAGGACCTGGGGGATGGGAACCTCACCGGCCACAAGCGCGTCAATATCGTACAGATTCAACACGCCGTCGCCCATTGTCCATGGCATCCGGGGATTAACTTGAGCGATGACGAGTCCTGCGGCATCGACGGCGCTTTTCGTCACGTCCACGGAGACACCCAACGAGCACATCCGCTGCTCGTTCGGCGGCGTCACCTGTATCAGCGCCACGTCAATCGGCACCCGTCCTGACCTGAACATCCTTGGTATATCGGATAGGAATACGGGAGTGTGTTCGCGGCGGTAGGTTTTTAATGTGTCATCGGTCCACTCGGCCGAAAAGAAACGGTTCATTCGAAAGTGATTGGCAAGCTCCGCATGGCGAAAAACCGGCTCGGAAAGCGTGAGTAAATGAATGATCTCGATACCTTCAAGCCGGGCGGCTTGGGCTAAGAGCGCATCGACTAGTATTTGGGGCTGACCGCAGGCAGAACCAATGAAAACGCGGTGTTCGGGTCTTATCCTGGAAACGGCTTCGTTCGCCGAGACGACCATCTCATCGTATTTAGTCAGCCAGTCATCGTCACTTCGATTGTATTCACCTTCCTTCAAGCCCATCTATCCACCATTGGTTCGTGAAAGGGAGATCCGAGCATCCACCACGACGCCCCCCATCCCGGTCCGGCCCACGATGAATGGATCGATGCTCAACTCCTTGATGTGCGGAAAGTCCATTGCGAGCTGGCTTGTGCGCTGCAAAGCGGTGACAATGGCTGCGAGATCAACATCAGCCTGCCCCCTCGCATTCTTCAGAAGCGCATACGAACGGCTTTCAGAGAGCATTCGCAGGGCATCATCCGCCGTAATCGGCGCCAGGTAGTAGGACGTCGCGTCCAAACGATCCACGAAGGTGCCGCCAACTCCGAACATCAGAATGGGACCAAAGCGAGGATCGGATACCATGCCCATGACGGTATGCAACCCCTCGGTCGTCATCTTCTCAACGTAAATACCATTGAGTCTCGCCTGCGGCGCACGCCGTCCGACGCGGAGTGAAAGCAAATCAAACGCGTCGCGCACCTCTTCCGAGCTGGATATGCCTACCTTGATGCCGCCAACATCTGATTTGTGCAGAACGTCGAGAGACACGATCTTCATCGCCACGGGAAGGCCGATGCGTTTGGCGATATCTACCGCCTCTTCGGCAGAGGTGGCCAGTCGGCCGTCCGGCACGGTAAAATCGTACGCCCTGAGGATCTCTTTCGTCTCAGCTTCTCCGATTTGTGCGAGCTTTGCCTTGCGGTGACGCATAATGATGCGTTCCACCGGCCGGCGGTTTACAGGAAACCGGGTGACAATTCGCTCGGGGCCGCTCCGCCATCTTTGATACTGCCACATGGCCGACAGAGCGGCCACCGCTCGTCCCGGCGAAGGATAGATGGGCAACTGGCTGTTGACCGTTTTAATGTGCTCGATCCTCGCCCCGTCACTGCCCATAAGAACCATCAGGATTGGCTTATCTGTATTGGCTCTGCGTGCGATTGAGCGAGCGATCTCCGCAGGTTGTGTCATCGAATGAGGCGTTAGAATTACGATGACGGCATCGACTTGGTCGTCGCCTTGGGCCGCTTCCACGGCCATCGAATACCGTTTTGGATCTGCATCGCCCAAGACGTCAATAGGATTGTATGCACTGGCCGCCGGAGGGAGTTGCTTTTTGAGTATCTCCAAATGCCGTTCCCGGATGTTGGCAAGCTTCATGCCGAATTGCTCGACGGCATCCGCCGCCAGCACGGCCGGTCCGCCGGCGTTGGTGATAACCGCTACCCGGTCCGCTTTGGGGCACACTTGTGTGGACAAAGCCGCCATGCAATCTAGAAGACCGTCGAGGCTTTCGACCCGGATGACACCGGTATGTTTGAACGCCGCGGCATAGGCTGCGTCCGCGCCCGCTAGGGTCCCCGTATGGGCGGAAGCCGCCCAGATTCCGGCCTTCGTGATTCCGGCCCTCAGGAGAATAAAGGGCTTGGACGAGGTCAGCCTTCGAGCCGCTTTCAAGAAGTCCTTGCCCGAGCTTATGCTCTCCAAATATCCAACAACAACTGTCGTCTCGTCATCGTTGGCAAACGACTCAAGGAAATTCACCTCGTTCAGGTCGGCTTTGTTGCCAAGACTGACGACTTTGGCCAGCCCGAGTCCGTGGGCCGAAGCCCACTCCAGTAAAGCGCTGCAGAGGGACCCAGACTGTGAGAGGACCGAGATTCCTCCCGGCTTCGGCAAGTGTTTTGAGAAGGAGGCGTTCAGACAATGGCTGGTATTGATGATTCCAAAACAGTTGGGGCCGAGCAGAGGGATCTTACTGTCGGCGCAAAGCTTCGCAATCTGCCTTTGTATCTCGGCGCCACGCGAGCCGACCTCGGCGAATCCCGATGAGGTCACCACGATGGTCCCGGCGCGAGCTTGGATCGAGCTTATCACGGCGTCTAAAACCAGAGGAGCACGCACCGCGATAAGACTGAGGTCAATCTTGCCGGGATATCGCCCGATGCCTTCGTAGCATTTCAACCCGAGAATTTGATCGGCGAAGGGATTAATCGGTACGATCTCGCCCTCAAAACCGGCGTCAAGAAGGTTTCTCGTAATCTCGTGCCCTACCTTACCGGGCGTCCGTGAGGCCCCGATCACCGCTACGGAACCGGGGTGGAGAAGAGAATGCAACATTGTAACAGAACCTGATGCCTTGCCCGCTAAAACAATCCTCTGACTTTCCCTGTTTCGACATCGACGTCAATGTGTCTAAAGGCGGGATTCGATGCCGTACCAGGCATCAACTTGATGTCTCCTGCCAGCGGCACAATCAGGCCGGCTCCTTTGTACAACAGAATATCTCGAATTGGCAGCGTCCAGTTCCTGGGGCGTCCTTTCAGACTCGGGTCGTGCGCGAGACTCAGATGGGTCTTTACCATGCACACGCCAAAATCATCAAGCTCTCCGTTCCGCAACTCAAACTCATTGAGCTTTGCCACTGCTTTGGGTGCATAGGTAACATCATCCGCGCCATAGACTTCTTTGGCAATCATGGAGATTTGTTTTCGAAGAGGATCGCTTTGTTCGTATAGAAATTTGAAGTCACTCTTCTCTTCGCAGGCCGCGATGACGGCCTCCGCAAGCTCAATCGCGCCCGCACCGCCCTTGAGCCAGTGCTCGGAAACCGCAACAAAGGCCCCATGTCGCTCGCTCACTCTTCGAATGAGCTCTTTCTCGGCCTGCGTATCAGTATGAAAACTGTTAACGCAGACGATAGGTCGAACCCCACTCTTCTTGACGATTTCAATATGGGCTATCAGATTTTCACAGCCTCTCTCTAGTAGCTCCAGGTTTTCCTGGGTGTACTCCGGGCTGAGAGGCACTCCCGGCTTCACGGCAGGCCCACCGCCGTGCATTTTCAAAGCACGAATCGTAGCGACGATTACAACGGCGTTGGGCTTCAGACCGGACCAGCGACATTTCAGATTCCAGAACTTCTCGAAACCAATATCGGCACCAAAGCCACTTTCGGTAACGTGATAGTCGGACAACCTCGATGCCAGTCGATCGGCGATGATGGAGCTCTGGCCTATCGCAATATTGGCAAACGGACCCGCATGAACAAAAACAGGTTGGCCTTCAATAGTCTGAATCAGATTTGGATTCAACGTCCCAACCATCCAGGCCGTCATCGCGCCATCGACTTCGAGATCGGCCGTAGTCACCTCGTTGCCTTTCTTGTCGTAAGCTACGACCATCCGAGAAATTCTTTCGCGCATATCCTGCAAGTCCCGGGCTACCGCCAAGATGGCCATGAGTTCGCTTGACACGGTTATCTGAAAGCCCGAATCCATTTCCAGGCCATCCATTTTCCCGCCGATGCCAATTCTCACGTTGCGCATAGCTTGGGCGCAGAAGTCCATGGCCCATTTTATCGGGATCGTTTCGGGATCGATATCAATCCGTTTCAGGTTACTCCTGGCTAATCTCTGGTCGTCGTAGTTTCGCTCATGCTGCATTCTTGAAGTGAGCGCGACCATAGCCAGATTGTGCGCATTGGTGATGCAATCGATATCCCCGGTGAAGCGAATCGAGAATGGCACGAGAGGCACACATTGAG
>JARRQQ010000265.1:0-6199 GCA_037381725.1 Sedimentisphaerales bacterium | reverse complement strand
CTCCGAGGGGTCCTCACATCGCTGTCCTACGAAGGGCCTTTGGAAAGCCTGGGGGGTCTCCTCAATGGTGTGGGAACGCTGTTCGGCGGGCCGGACAATTACCATCACGGACGCGGTTTCGAGATATCCAGCGCGCTGGTCCGCCAGCGCAGGCCCGAGGGCAAGCCTCTGCTGGTTTTCATTGATTCCAATGTTGATACGCGGCTTTTGAGGCAGGCGGGATACGTTTACGTCGGGACGATCAGTCTGGAAGGGAAGGTCGACCGCAACTGGGACCAGGTCTATGATGCCGCGGTCGCCGAAGCCCTGCCCTGGGACGTGGACGTCCTGCTGATCTCCGGCGGCATGAAAGGGGTCACGGTCGGCTCGAATGTTTCGTTCCCCGGCGCCGCCGGAGCCTACAGCCAGACGAACTACTCCGTTTCTCTGCTCGGCTCGGTCTCCAGCGGGATGACAGAAGGCAAAGGTAAGGCAGTCGTCAGCGCCGTGGGCTATCGCTTCTGGCCCGACCTGGCCGACCGGAAGAGAATCCCCGAGTCGTTCTACGAGAGCATCCGAGCGCACGCTGTCTCTCAGAGCCGGCCCGTCCCAGGCTATCGGCGGGTTACGCCTCGGTCGGCGGCGCCGCGGCGAGAAGCCGCGCCGGTGCGCGAGTCCGCGCTCTCTCGTCAAATCGAACCCGTGGGCGAAAGCCGACCGGCACGCACGCGGACGCCCGGCCAGATCGGCAGCGCCGCGACGCCTTCGCAGCCAGTCGTGGCAACGCGTGGAACGAGCTATTACGGCGTCCAGGTCAGCAAAGAGCTTCTCGAAATGGCCGGGTTGGCGCCGTAAGGAAGTCTGTAGTATCGTTATTTGTAGCGATAATCGGCAAACGCAATGGAATGTGAAGAGCGTCATTGAGAACAGGAGGTTTTAAGATGGTCAGGAAATTGTTGTTCATCACAGCCGTCGTCCTATTCCTGTCTTCCGGGGCCTTTGCTTGTATCGGCCACGCGCAAGACTTCTCGCAGAGCTTCGCTATCGACGCCGCCAACGTCGTGGCGAGGGCCGGATGTATCGGTTCGGCCTACGGAAGCAACAGCGTGGCGATCGGCCATGCCCAATCGGCTGTCAACGTCGCGTCGGGCACGTCCGCGTTCCAGCAGGAGACCGCGAGGCTGACCCAGAGCGGAAGCGTCGTGGGTAGGCGCGGCGTCGGCATAGTCGCGCAGAAGGCGAGTATCAGCGGCGCACAAAACCAGAACGCGGCAATCGGTTGGCCCGCCCGCCCGGTTCGTTCCAACGGCCAGTCCCTCGGCGTCAGTCTCGATACGCTGGCGAATACGTCCAGCCGGATCGGCGGCGCCGTCGGCGTCCAGCGTTTCGTCGGCGCCCAGAGCCAAGTCCAGGTCGGTCCCAACGGAGTGAGTACGGCGTGGCAATCCATCGAAGCGGCGCAAACGGCCAATGTCTCTGGGAGTCGTTCATCCGTGAAGAACAGCCTGGACGTGGTGCTCAACCAATCTGGGGTTGTCGTCGGGGCCAAGTAGCAGTTGGCGCACGGACAACCTAAAAGAACGTTCAATAGAACAAAGCACGGACAGAAAGCCAAGAGCGAGAAACAATTTGGGGGAGAAAGGAGGTTGCTTATAGGAAGTGTTTTAGCTTTCGGGTGAGCATCATTTGGAAGCTCGCCCGAAGGGTTTTCGGGATTGGGCCGGCGTGGGTCATCACGTTGCCCGGTGACCTGCTCTTACGTGCCGGCTGAATCTTCAGACATCGGAATCGACCTTCTTTATGGTTTTGTTGTACGGAGCCTTGAAGTCAGCCTCCTGTATGAAGGTGTGCGGGGTCTTCAAGGCTCCATTTTTTTGCCTTTGGTGGCATCGTGGCGGAGTAATCTGCCCAAGCAGCATTCCGGCCGGCCCTTGAAAATCGAGGGCGAGTGTGTTCTAATCGGATGCCCGGGCGGTTGCCAAAACCGTGCGCAGCCGAGTCCGGCGCCGATGAATGCGCTGTAGGAAACGAAGAATGAAATCTGTAACGCGAAGACGAGTGTTAGGATCCTTTGGTCTGGCCGCCGGCACGTGCGTTCTGTCCTCATGCCAGAGCGGCAACCAGGTCTCCTCTTCGGACAAAGGAGGGTGGGGCTATCCCTGGCCTTACGTTGAATTGGACCCCGAAGCCACGGCCGAACGGGCGTACTACGCCTATGAGAAGGGCTGCATGTATGGCGTTTTCGCCCCCGTCGTGAAGCAATTGGCCGAGAAGCGGGGCGAGCCGTATCGATCCTTTCCCGTGAATATGATGCAATACGGCGCAGGCGGAACGGGCGGATCAGGCTCTTTGTGCGGCGCGCTCAACGGTGGAGCCGCTCTGATAGGGCTGTTCGCCGGAACCGAAGAACGGATGAAGAAGCCTATTGGCGAACTGTTTCTGTGGTACGAGCAAACCGAGCTTCCCGTTTATACAGCTAGAAAGCCGGTCTCCGACATCGACATACCGAAGACGGCCTCCCATTCTGTTTTATGCCACGTTTCCGTGAGTCGCTGGTGCGCCGGCTCGGGCTACAAGTCTTTCGGCGATCCGCGAAAGGAGCGATGCAGACGCCTTACCGCCGATGCGGCCGGGAAGATCGTCGAGATTCTGAATGCCCGTTTGGTCGGTGAATCTCTATCCGGGGCGGAGCTTAATGAGGATGTTAAGACGTGCAAATCGTGCCACACGAAGGGCAGCATATTATCGAATTCCAGAGGGACCATGAATTGTGGTAGTTGTCACTTTTCCCTGGCGAAGGACCATCCGAAAATTCCCGCCACGTAGTGACGAGTATGGCTATGGCGCACAGGTGTAAATGTTGTTGGGTGCTGATATTGTGTGCATGTTGCTCGGCGGTTGTCGGTGAGAATAGCTTGCCGAAGAATCCGCCCGGCCGGTTCTTCCCGCTACAAGCCAAAGACCACTTGAACGCACCCTCGTTCGAGTCTGGCGAGCCGATTGTCGGAACGACGTACTTCTACTGGTACGATATCGACACCCGCAGCCACGTCGTGGACCACGACGGGACAGATGCGTTGACGGACCATCCGGCGGACATGAACGACCTTAGCTACAAGCGGCCTTCCTGGCACGAGGCGCAATTGAAAGACATGATCGCCGCGGGCATCGACTTTTTGATGCCGGTCTTTTGGGGCGTGCCCGGAGAATACGACGGCTGGAGCTTCACGGGTTTGCCTCCTTTGGTCGAGGCCCACAGCCGCCTCCAGCAAGAGGGCTTGAACCCGCCGGCCATTGGCCTTTTCTACGATACCTCGATCCTCAAGTATAACGGCTTTGAGAAAGACGGAACGAGCTATCACGTGGACCTGACCACGGATTTTGGCAAACGGTGGTTCTATACGCCGATTCGCGATTTCTTCAGCCTCATCCCGCCGGCGAAATGGGCGCGTCTCGCGGGCCGGCCGATTGTCTTTTTCTATGCTTCGGCCTTCGCCGCTAAGCAAGACCCATCGCAATTCGATTACGTCAAACGCCGGTTCCAGGCGGATTTCGGCGTCGAGCCGTTCCTCGTGAAGTCCGCCGGCTGGAAAGGCCAAGCCGACGCCACCTACTCGTGGGGTGGCGCCGTGAGTGGACCGCTGATCTACCGCCAGGTCGTCGCGCTCGGCCCCGGATACGACCACAGCGCCGTGCCCGGCAGGACGCCGCTCATTGTCGAGCGTCACGACGGCCAGACCTACATCGACCGCTGGCTGAAGGTCCTCGCGCTTCGACCCGAGACCCGCCCGTGGATGGTCCACGTCGAGACCTGGAACGAGTGGCACGAGGGCACCGACGTCGCGGCGTCGCGCGAGTACGGCCGAAGCTATATCGTGCTGACGCGCCTCTTCGCCGATATGTGGCGGGCCAAAACGCTCTTGCGGCTCGACTCGTCGTATTTGGACGCCGGCGTGGTAACCTGGGAGCCGGACCGGGATGCCGGCCTGAGCCTTCGCCCGAGCGGCGGCGACGGCATGTGGCAAAAGCTCCAGCTCGCGGACGCTGAAGCGGTCGTCTCCGCCCCGAATCCTCATTCGCAGACCAGCCGCTATCTCTACTTCGACGTCGATAGCGCGTTTGCCTACGACCTGTACGATCGCAACGTGCGGGTTTCGGTCACTTACCGTGACGGCGGGTGCTCGTCCCTTCACCTCGAGTACGACAACACGGACCCCGCCAAAGGCGTGAACGAAGGCGCTTTTCGGAGGGTCGGCAACGTGGCTGTGACGGGCACTCAAGCCTGGAAGGCGGCCGAGTTCGTCTTGACGAATTGCCGCTTCATGAATCGATGCAACAACGCCGATTTTCGGCTCGTCGTTCTTGGCGGCGATCTGGAGTTGGCGGTTCGCAAGGTCATTGTCAAACGCATGGAAACTGCTGGAGAGATAAAATGATGAAGTCGAGCCTTTCGAAATATGCAGCCGTAACGACATTGCTTGTATTATCACTCGGTTCAATGGGTAAGTCACAGCCGTTGTGGGACTTGGCGAACCAGAAGAAGGACCTCCTGAGAATCGCTACCCTTTTCACCGCTCAGAACGTCCGGGACCATCTGTCCAGCGAAGAGGGTCTGGACAAGGCCGTCGAGTGGTGCAAGAAGACCGGCGTGACGCACGTCTTCATCGAGAGTTTCCGGAGCAACTACACCGCCGAGCGTAGCACTCTCCTGCACGCCAAGGCCAGGTTCAAGGCCGAAGGCTTCGACGTCTCCGGCTGCGTGACAACCACCAACGTCGGCAAGCCTTCCACGGGCTGGAACCTCATCTCTTGCTATACCGACAAGAAGACCCAGGACCACCTTCAGCAGATCTTCGAGTACGCCGCGTCGATGTTCGACGAGATTATGATCGACGACTTTCTCTTTTGCGATTGCCAGTGCGACGAGTGCAAAGCCGCACGCGGCGACCGGTCGTGGGCCAAGTACCATTGCGACCTGATGGTCGAGGTGAGCCGGGATAGAATTCTCGGCCCCGCCCGGGCGGTGAATCCTAACGTCAAGATCATCATTAAGTATCCACAATGGTACGATGATTTTCACAATCGCGGCTACGAGGTTCTCCGTGAAACCGCCAACTACGACAGAATCTGGGTCGGTACCGAGACCCGCGACTATACCAACAAACGCTGGGGCGGCAAGGTCCAGTACGAGGGCTATTACATCATGCGCTGGCTCGGCGAGATCGGCGGCGCCAAGACGGGCGGCGGCTGGTTCGATCCCTACGGAACCACCGAGAACACCTACGTCGAGCAGGCGAGGCAGACGGTTCTGGCCGACGCCAAAGAAATGCTCCTTTTCTGCTATGGCTCGTTGTTGCAAGATACCGGCCCGGCTAACGTCGAGAAGCTGCGCGCCGAAATCCCGGGCTTGTTCAAGCTGGCCGAGCTGGTGCGAAACAAGCCGATCAAAGGCGTCATCGCCCCCAAGCCGCCGAACAGCGACGCCTACGACGAGCAGTACGTCTTCGATTTCGTCGGCATGTTGGGCCTGCCCCTCGTACCCACGGCGACGATCAAGCCCGACGCCGAGGCCGCGTTCTTCTCGGTCCACGCGCTCAAAGACCCGGCGTTCACCGGCAAGCTCGACAAGATGCTCGCCGCCAACAAGCCGGTCCTCATCACAGACGGCTTAGCCAAGCGCTTACCCGGCCTCGACATAGACAACAAGAACCTGACCATCTTGAAGCTCGACGGCAACGTACGGAACTTGCTCAAGCTAACTCGGGAGCAGCTTAAACCCATCCGGGACAAGCTGTTATCGCCGTTAGGCCTGAAGTTCGACGCCCCCAACAAGGTCGCTCTGTACCTGATCGGCGAGCACTCCCTGATCGTCGAGAACTTCAACGACGAATCCATCGACGCCACCATCGAGTTCTCCAAGCCGCTCAGGGCACAGAAAACCCTGGTCCTGCCCAACGACGGAAACGTGAACTTCTCCACGGCCGAGCGAACGTTGAGCTTCACCAACCTATCGCCCCGAACCCTGGTAGCCATCGAATACGAATGAGCCGCATTTCGGCTGCGCTATAAATTGGCTTTGTTTTTCAAATTGGCCCGAGCCTATCCGCCGCCCTTGTCATTCCGCGCTTGATGCGGGATCCAGCATTTTGGCTTTGGTTGGCTTTGTTTCTTTTGGCCTCCTAAATCAGACGGAACACCATAATCTATTGCAACGCAACGC
>JARRQQ010000264.1:0-11087 GCA_037381725.1 Sedimentisphaerales bacterium | reverse complement strand
ATCGGGCGCGGCCGCAATGTGATGGAAACCGAGTCCACCGGCAAGGTCCTGCAGCGCGTTGGGATCCAGAATCTCCTGCAGCGCCACAATGTCGGAGCCCAGTGCCTGTAAGGTATCAATGAGGAAGTTGAGCTTCTCGTTGTAGACCTGATCGCCCTGATTGAAGTTCTGTACGTTCCACGTAGTGATTGTGATAGGCATGGTGAATCTCCTTATATCAAGACCGATTCTGTTCACACTTTGCCTATCATACTTAAATCAGGTGATTAAAAACAATTGTGGTGACTACGTATTTTTGCAATCTTTTTGGACTATCAATCGCCGCTCATTAAGCTGGAGGCCCGTTTTTGCATACCGGCCTGCCATCGGCAGTTTTTCGGTTGAGATAACACGTAGTATTGAGCCGGGTGAATTGCGGATAACAAGTACCAAGTTGGGCTGATTGTTTTTGACTTCACACGACGCTTACGGTAATCTTCGGCGACGATGAGTGTGAAGAGGTTACTCACATCCTGTTTCGGTCTTGGGCGGCTGCCGGGGGCGCCGGGGACGTGGGGGTCGCTGCCGGTAGCTGTCTTGTTTGGCCTCCTGGGGTACTTCCATGCGTCGCCCACGACAATATTCATCGTCATGGCGGCTGTGATTCTAGTAAGCTCGGCAGTCTGTGTGGGGTATGCGCCGTCCGCCATCGCGGCCACGGGCAAGGACGATCCCCGCGAGGTGGTCGTCGACGAGGTGGCCGGGCAGGCCGTTACGTTTCTGGCCAGTCCTCTTCTGGTTATCGGGGCGGCGCCGGCTGGCCAGGTCTGGCTCGTAGCCGCTGGGGGCTTTGCGTTGTTTAGAGTCTTCGATATCATCAAGCCCTGGCCCATACGAAAACTTGAAAGGCTACCCAAGGGATGGGGCATTCTTGCCGATGATCTATTGGCAGGCGTCTATGCGTGGATTGTCCTGCAAGTCTGCGTACGGGTATTTCTTGGTTGACTATTGACGATTGAATGCTGATTCCTGGCGTTGATACTCACTCTTAAAGAGAGCCTGGATGGCAAAAGATTATTCCGTTGAGGTGTGCGAGCAGCTTGAGGCCAGCGTTCGGGCGGCGAATTTACACCGACCGATGCGCGTCAGCCGGTACGATGCAGGCACGGAGTTGACGTACGACGTCAGTCCGGCACTTTGCCGGACCGAGCGCAGGGCAAAGGTGCGCGTTCATTTGATCGTCGAGAAATTCGTGGGCGGAGGATTTGCCGGGCAAGTATACCGCATCAAAACGACAGCCATGGAAGGGCAAATCGACGGGGTTGAAGTCGGGAAGACGTACGGCTTGAAGATATTGATCCCCCCAACCGGCTTTTCTCGGGTGTTTCGCAATCTGCTTTACTTCATCGGCTTTCAGGCTCCGTTTCAGCAACAGGTGAACCCGGCGGCAGCCCAGGCCGGGGCGCTCTGGCAAAAGCTCATCCGGCGGGGAGCCGGGATTCGATTCGGCGACGAGAATGCGGTCGTCGATATTTACGGCACGTTTGTGGACGAAAGGCAAGGCAGTTGCGGCGAGTTGCGGGAGTGGGTCGAGGGCCGGACGTGGCGGCTCGAAGTCGATGACCGGATGGATATGCTTAGGCTGTGGCAACGCGGCGAGATAACCGACGACGAGCACGTGGGGTCGTCGGAATATCGGGCCAAGCGGAGATTCATGCACGAATTTGTCGAGCTTCTCTACGACATGGGAGCGTACGAGTTTGCCCGACAATACGAGTGGTCCACGTGTAAAAGCCAGCCGAACGCCCTCAGGCGAGAAGGGGCCGAGAACGCCCCGTTCGGCGGATTGGTCGCGGTGGATTTTCGAGCCGGACTGACGCTTCTGCCTTTTCTACCGATGAGCCCGGGCGACTTCAAGCTGATCGCCAAGGGACTGATGCGGGGGTCCATCGTGCAGTTCGACCGGGGTGATCTGGCAAAGCTGGAAGCCTTTGTGCAGGCGCACCCTGACGAGTTCGCTGACATGCACGAGACTCTGGCGGAGCTCAGAAGCGCCGAGCAACTCTACCGAGACGGGATTCCGGACATCACCCACAACCACATCAGACTACTCTACAGCCGAAAGCTCTGGTCCACGATGCTCAACGGCGCGGTCACGGGATGGAAGGTGCGGAGTCTCGTGGATGACGAGCACGAACGACGGCTTCGCGGTAGCAAGGTCTCGACGATTCTGTTCTTTATCGTCGGACTAGTTCCATTTCTCGGCAAGTTTGTCCGCCGGATCTGGGCGCGGGCGGACTGGCGGAAGCACTATGCGACGATGCTCACGAGCGGCCACTATTTTCGCCAGGCCATACGAGCGCGAATCGCTGAGAGAATCATCGACTGGCACAGAGACGGCCGCGTGAGCGAGCAAAAGGCTCTCGGGATGGCGACGGAGACTTGGTCGTTCTTCTATCATTTGCCGTTGTCCATATTGCCCGCCGGCTTACATAGGTTTCTGACCGACTGGAAGCGTGCGAAGGAGCGCTTGGCGTACTATTTGATCCGTCCTATCCGGCTGTATTTCAATGCGGAGCTGCGCGAGCAGTGGCTGCGTGAGATGATGTCCGAGGGACAGAGAAAACACATGCTCAGCGATGAGGACTCCGCGACCATTCTTTCGCAGATCAACGAGCCGTTCATACAGAAGTACCTCAAGAGCTTGGCCGTGCACATCTGCACACTGCCCGTCACTCAGGTCGTTTCCGGCCTGATCGCGGTTATCTTCGTGCTGACGCACCCGGAAATGCCACGGGCGAAGGCGTGGGGCATCGGTCTCGGCATCATCGCCCTGTTTCAGGTTGTGCCGATCTCGCCCGGCTCGCTGACTCGCGGGCTTTACGTCCTGTATCTGGTCATCAGAGAGCGGAATTTCAAGGACTACAACATCGCCGTGTTCCTCGGATTCTTCAAGTACGTGGGCTATTTGGCTTTTCCCATTCAAATGACATATCACTATCCCGCGCTGGCGCGATTCATGGCGGGCCACTGGGCGACGGAGGCGGTGCACGTCGTGCCCGTGTTCGGCGAGCGCGGCGCTTTGCTGGAGCACTGGGTTTTCTGCCTGTTCTACAACTGGCCCCTGACCATCCGGCGTCGAATGCGAAAACGCGCCGAAGCCCGTGCCCGGCTGAAACCCCGTTACTGGCACGTGGCCGCGTGTGCAGTGGGCGCGACGGGGCTGCTTACCTTTGCCACTTTCATCTATCGTCTGAACGCCGGGGTATCGCCCGGCTCGAACCTGCTATGGTGGCTGATCGTTCTTGCACCCCCGATGCTCGCCTGCGGCGCGGCGGTCACGCTGGGCTGCGGCGGAGCTTCTTTGGCCAAGCGGATTGTCGCAGCGGCTATCTACGGCGTCTTGGCTGCCGTGCTTTATGCGGCCGTCTCGGCAAAGCTTGGGTACGGCGCCCATATCCTCGCCAGTACCGTCTGGCGGATGTTCCTCTTTACAATTCTTTCAGTAGTCGGGGCATTCATCGCAGAGATAAAACTCCCCGAGCAGTCTTAGTTTGTTTGTTGCATCGGGCTTGAATCTGTGCGACAATCCGCGCTGCGCCGAAGTGTTTTTGAGCGGGTCCACCATTTGACAGAAAAAATCTGGAAAAAGGAGTGCTCCAACGTATAATGAAAGTCTGACCGGCTGGGCGGTCCGTTGGGCTTGTGTGCTCCGCGGGGTCTTGCCGGGTAGATATTGATATTATGATTTTTGGTGAAGACCTTGGGCGGACGTCCGTGTGCGTCTGCTCTGGAGGATTTATTTGCCATGGCGCCAAGCAGCTACGGTTCGCTCTGTGATGATTTCTACCTCGATATGTACGTCAATACGGAGCTGGATTTGCCGACGGGGCGTGACACGCTTCTGTCGTTTTTCGAGCGGATACGCAAGCAGTTTCCCTCGATGGGTAGTTTCTACCGCCGGGGAAACAATGAGTACTGTCTGGAAGAGGATCGCCGGCGCGGCCAGTATCGGTGGGTCACGCTGGAGTTGGACCGCATCGGCTCGGGGGTGGTCAATCCCTCGGACCTCGATGAGGTTTACAGCCAGGACAGGCTGGTCCTGGAACTGGTCCCCTATATGCTCAGCGTCAGCCATCTCGACATCGATTCGCTGGACGTGACTTTCGCGATGGACTTCGACTATGCGGGCAGCCACGATGAAGTGATCGCCGAAGCGCTGCTGGGCCAGAGCGCGCTGGCGAGCCTTCTCGAGGTGCCCGGCGTGCGGCCCATCGGCTGTTCGCCTGCGATGGTCGTGGCGCTGTCCGATGACGACCGCACCCAGGGGAGGATCAGCATTGAGTCCAAGACAAGTGTTTACGAACCCGGCAAAAAGGAACCGGATGAGGACGACGCCGTCAGTCTGTCGTTGACGATCCGCCAGTATCCGAAGACCGACGAGAAGTTCGATCCGCTGGTCTCGTTTGACAATCAGTGTAGGCTGGCTCAGGAGATGATGATCGATAAGATTGTGCCGTGTTTCGTTCAGCCTCTGGTTGAGACGATCGCGCAAAAGCGACTCATGTAGGTTCCGCCAAGGGGCTTTCTCTGTGGCTATTGAAGCGCCGACAAGCAGGTTCAAGAGACACAATCTTATGATATACGTCGCCTTGTGCGTCGGTCTGGCGATCTGGTTTGCCTATGACGGGTATTTCAACAAGAAATTCCAGGAAAAGAACAGGAGCGACAATGGCCAGCCGAACGCCACGCTGGTCATCAATCGGAAGGCTCCGCCTTTCCTCCTCGGCGCGGCGGCTCTTTTCGGCGTCTACCTTTTCATCATAAAAGGCAAAAAGCTCGTTGCGGGCGACCGTGAGCTGGTCATTAACAGCCAAAAGAGAATCCCGTATGATTCCATTGAGACTGGTGGCCAAGATCAGTTGAGCGGCATCAAGGCAAACCATAACCTCCCTGGGCGTTGAGATTGAAAGGACCGGGCACAAATGAATCATTGCGTTGTCGGATTGCAGTGGGGTGATGAAGGCAAAGGCAAGATTGTTGATATCCTGGCCGAGCACAGCGATATCGTGGTACGTTACAGCGGTGGGGCCAACGCCGGCCATACGGTCATCGTCGGCGAGACTCGCTTCGCCCTGCATCTTCTTCCCAGCGGCTGCGTCCGCCCCGGGACGATATGTGCCATCACAAACGGCGTGGTCGTCGATCCCGACGTGCTGATCGAAGGTATCGAAAAGCTTGCGAAGGAAGGTCTTTCCCTCGACGGGCGGCTTCTGGTCAGCGAGAACGCTCACGTCGTTCTGGACTATCACAAGACCGAGGACCAGTTGCGCGAAGAGTCGCTCGGCAAGAACAAGCTCGGCACCACGATTCGCGGCATCGGCCCGTGCTACGCCGACAAAGTCGGCAGAAGCCACGCCGTCCGGATGGGCGATCTAAGAGACCTCGACGCGCTCAAGTCCAAGCTGCAAGCTATTATCGAATATAAGAACAAAGTTTTTGCGGCCCTTTACGATGCCAAGCCGATCAGCGCCGAGACCGTCTTTGAAAAATGTAAAACCTATGCCGACAGGCTCCTACCCCACATTGCGGACACGACCGAGTTTCTGCACAAGTCGATCAGGGAACGCAAATCCATCCTCTTTGAGGGCGCGCAGGGCACGCTTCTGGACCTGGACCACGGCACGTTTCCGTATGTGACGAGCTCCAATTCGAGCTCGCTTGGCATGTCGGCCGGGTGCGGCGTGCCGGCCAAATACATCGATGAATTCGTCGGCGTAGTCAAGGCCTACACCACACGAGTCGGCGCCGGCCCATTCCCCGTCGAGCAGGACAATGAGGTCGGCCAGTATATCCGTGACAAAGGCAACGAATATGGCACCACGACCGGCCGACCCCGCCGATGCGGCTGGTTCGATGCTGTCGCGGTATCGTATGGCGTGACCATCTGCGCGATCGATTCGGTGGCGATGCTTCACTTGGATACGCTCAGCGGCCTGAAGGAACTCAACATTTGCAGGGCGTACAATATCAACGGTGAGGAAAAGACCTTCTTCCCGGCTAACACCGCCAGACTCGCACAAGCCCGGCCCGTTTACAAGACCGTACCCGGCTGGGATGAGGACATCACCGAGATCAAAGAATTCGGTGACCTGCCGGTGAACGCTCAAGATTATATTCAACAAGTCGAGGAGCTCACCGGCAAACAAATTAGAATCATAGGAGTCGGTCCTCGGCGAGACCAAACGATCTTTCGATGAAAAGCTGTGAAGAAAAACTTCAAGAAACGGCCGATCGTCTCGGATTGACCATCGAGCAGATGCCCCGCCATCTCGCGATCATCATGGACGGGAACGGCCGATGGGCACAGAAGCGGTCGCTGCCCCGCGTTCAAGGCCACCACCGGGGCGCCAAGACCGTCCAGAGTATTGCCCAGCACTGCGTCGATTTCGGCATTCATTCGCTGACGTTGTACTCCTTCAGCATCGAGAACTGGAAGCGGCCGAAGGACGAAGTCAACGCCCTGATGCACCTCTACAGTGAGTATCTTGTCGGGATTCGGCCTACGCTGATGCGGAACAACGTGCAATTGATTCACCTCGGACGAATGGCGGGCCTTCCCGAGGCGGTACGGACGGAATTGGAAGCTACCCTAAAGCTGACGAGCAACAATACGGGCATGAAACTGGCGCTGGCTCTCAACTATAGCGGGCGAGCCGAGCTCGTGGACGCGGCCAGGTCCATCGCATGCCAGTACAAGGAAGGTACGCTCGGTCTCGACGATATCGACGAAGAGTGCATCGGTCGGCATTTATATGGAGGGGGCTTGCCCGAGCCGGACCTGCTGATACGCACGGCCAACGAGATGCGAATTAGCAATTTCCTGCTTTGGCAAATTTCATACAGCGAGTTCTATGTCACGAAAACAACCTGGCCGGACTTCAAGAAGTCCTCCCTCGAAAGAGCGATTCGCGATTACGCCAAACGTAACCGGCGCTTCGGAGCCATCCGAACGGGTTCGAAATGAGCCAAGGCGAGCTATAAACGTCGGCCGCGCATCCGCCAAGAACGTCCATGTAAGTGAAAAGATGCTCAGATACAGGTTGCTTTTTGGGACTCTGATGATTATCGGCTTCGTGGCCATCGTCGTCTTCGACGGCTGGCTCGATGGATCTCTCACAAAGTCGCTCGCGGACGACAAACCTGTGCAAGGCGTCCTCTTTTCCATTCTCGTGGCCGTTTTGGCCATTCCCGCCCAGATCGAATTGTCAAAACTTGCGGCGGCAAAGAAACTCAAGATATTCCTGCCCGTTGCCATTGTCGCCTCAGTCTTGTTTGCAACCCAGCGGTTTTGGCAGCAATTCGCCGACCCCCTACTTGGCATGGATGTTGTTTTACTATCAAGCTTTGTACTCTTCGCTCTGGTCTTGTACCAGTACGTAACTTATAGGACGTCTGGGGTGCTCGCCAATTGCGGAGCAAATTGTTTTGCCATCTGGTATTTGGGCCTCTTGAGCGGTTTTTGTGTAGCGATTCGCATCGAATTCGGAACTTGGCCCCTACTTTTGTTCGTATTTGTTATAAAATCTGCCGATATAGGAGCTTACACGTTTGGCAAGCTCTTCGGCAGGCACAAGTTCTCTCCGAAGGTCAGCCCGGGCAAGACTTGGGAAGGCATGGGTGGGGCTTTTGTCGTGGCGGTTCTGGTCGCTGTTGGCTTTGCGATCAGTTGTGGTATAATGGCGTGGCAATCGGCCGTGCTCTTTGGCTTGTGCTTTGCTGTTGTCGGTCAGTTGGGCGATTTGACCGAATCGATGATTAAGCGGGACGCCGAACAGAAGGACTCGGCTCATAGGGTCCCCGGCTTCGGCGGCGTGCTCGATATCATCGATTCGCTCCTGATAGCGGCGCCGGTCGCTTACCTGTTTTTGAAGTGGACTCTTGTGAGAGGCTGACTTGGACGTAACGATACAACTGGAATCGACGGCGAACCAGCTCGAGCTGTTCGGGCCGGCCGACCAGTATCTTCGTCTCTTGCGCCAGTCGCTGGGAGTTCAGACCGTCGCCCGCCAGAACAAGCTGGTCGTCACGGGTAAGGACAAGGACGTCGAGAAAGCCGTTGACGTTATCGACCGGATGCAAAAGCAGCTTCTCAAACGCCGGACGCTCACGGCCGAGGACGTGACCACGTTAATCGGACACCACGAGATCGGCGGCGGTGAGCCTCAGCGCACCATCTCCGTGTACTCGGGCAAGAGAGTCATCGAGCCGACCACCGCCGGACAACTCAAGTATATCGAAGCGATGGTGTCCAACGACCTGACGTTTTGCATAGGACCCGCGGGAACGGGCAAGACGTACCTTGCGGTGGCCGTGGCGGTCTCCATGTTGAAGAAGAAGGAGATCAGGCGAATCGTGCTCGCTCGCCCGGCCGTCGAGGCCGGCGAGAAGCTCGGCTTCCTGCCCGGCGATTTGCAGGCGAAGGTCAATCCCTATCTTCGGCCGCTGTTCGACGCGCTCGAAGATATGATGGAATTCGCCCAGATGCGAAAGTTCATGGATTTGGATATTATCGAGATCATCCCGCTGGCCTTCATGCGGGGCCGGACGCTGAACGAAGCCGTCATCATCTGCGACGAGGCCCAAAACACGTCCGCCCTCCAGATGCTGATGGTCCTGACCCGGCTGGGCCACGGCTCGAAAATGATCATCACCGGCGACATCACGCAGATTGATCTGCCCGCGGGGCAGAAGAGTGGAATGGTCGAAGCCATTGAGCTGCTGCGGCGGATCAAAGGCATAGGCTACGTGGAACTGGCGCAGAGGGACATCGTCCGGCACCGGCTTGTTCAGAAGATCGTGCAGGCTTACAAGAAGAAAACCAAAGCCGATTAGCCGGCACACGAGGAACGATCCATGGGATTGTGGAAGAAAACAAGTCCGCGACGGAGCCAGGTTCGCAGAAACCTGTCGGCTGAACGCTTCTCGCAGATAAGCAAGTACGCCAACACGGATTCGCTGATCTCGGTTCTGATCTGGCTTCTGTTCGTCGTGTCCTGCGTTTTCGTTCTATCGCTGCCCAATGCTCACTATCGCCAAGTTATTCCCACGACGGTCGTCGTGACGTTGATCTCGCTGGCCGGAGCACTGTATATCTACCACTACCAAAAAAGGATAAGAAAAAATCATACGAGAGCTCTGGTATTGGCGGGTCTATTCGTCTTGATGATGGCGTTGACGAAACTGGGCGTGTCCTATACCGGGCTGACGTTTTGGGCCACGGGCAGCGCGGTGACAACAGCCGTCATTTTGACAATAGCGTATGACCAGCGTTTCGCAATAGGTTTGACCGTATTCTACTGTCTTTTTGCCTCTTTCACGGTGGCCTCGGTGCCGAGCCAAGAGTACCAGTTGACCGGCCTGAATCTGTTTTTGACGATGGCCGCCGGTGTTGTTACCTGTTGCTTCCTTCTCAATGAGATCCGTACCCGGATCAAGCTGCTCCAGGTCAGCACGCTGGCAGCGGTTGTTGTGTTTGTGACCGTGGTGGCCCTGGATTTCCTGTCGCGCAATATCGGGACGAGTCCGTTGGAGATGGCTCCGGTCTTCAAGAACGCCGGCCTCCACGCAAGCATTACCCTCGTCGTGGGCGTGCTTATCCAAGGTCTGCTTCCTCTGATTGAGAAGGTCTTTCGCATCGCTACGAGCATGACGCTTCTGGACTACAGCGACGCGAATCAGCGGTTGTTTAAGAGACTTCACATGGAGGCGCCTGGGACGTTCAGCCACAGTCTGCTCATCGGCTCAATCGCCGAGGCGGCCGCCGAAGCGATTGGACGCAATGGCCTTTTGTGCAGGGTGGGCGCCTACTACCACGACATAGGCAAGATCAACAAGGCCGGCTATTTTGTCGAGAACGAGCTCGGCTCGGCCAGCCGGCATGATAAGCTCTCACCGAAGATGAGTCATTTGGTTATCATCGGGCACGTCAAAGACGGCATCGAGATTGCCAAGGAATACGGCCTGCCCGCCGTGCTTCGCCAGTTCATCGAGACGCATCACGGCACCACGCTCATCGAGCCTTTCTACAACGAAGCCAAGAAGCAGCAGCAGGGCAAAAACTCGAAAGGCAAGCCGGCGGAGGCGCCCTCGGAGAGCGAGTTTCGCTATCCGGGCCCGAAGCCGCGAACCAAAGAGGCCGCCATTGTCATGTTGGCGGACACGGTGGAAGGGGCCGTTCGAAGCCTATCGGAAGTCACGCCAGCCAAGATCGAGGCGGTCGTGCACAATATGGCGATGAAGCGTCTCCAGGACGGCCAGTTCGATGAGTGTGACTTGTCGTTGCGGGACCTGAGCCGAATCGAGGCCAGCATTTCAAAGACCCTCGCGGCGCACTATCACAGCCGGATCGCCTACCCGCAGCCGCCGGACCAGCCGGTCGGTGGCGAACCTCAGACTAAGCAAGGTGAGGAAGAAGACACTAAGCAGCAATGACCTCCGCCGAACAAGACCAGGGTATCGTTGTTCACCTCACAGAGAATTGCGAGAACGCCTCTGTTCCTCTGCTTGTATCGCAAAGACTCGCTGAGATCGTCTGCAATCGTTTTGGGCCGGAGGAAACGGCGGGCACGAGATACGAGATCAGCATCGTGGTCGTCGATGACGCGAAGATCCGGGAATTGAGCGACCGGTTCCTCAATCACAAGAGAATAACCGACTGTCTCAGCTTCGATTTGTCCGGCGACGAAGAACAACCGCCGGCCGGCGAGCGGGCAGCGAGAATGCTCGAGATCATCGTCAATGGAGACATGGCCGCAAGGCAAGGGCGTCTGCGAGGGCATTCGAGCGAGGCGGAGCTGGCACTCTACATCGTGCACGGTTTGCTGCACAAATTCGGCTTCGACGACGCGACTCCGGACGAGGCTCAGGCGATGCACGAAGCCGAAGACGAGATTTTGCAACAACTCGGCTACGGTTCCGTATATAATAGCGACGTAAGCGGGCAGGAACAGTAGAACGCAATAGGCGACCTGCCCATATTCTATCAATAGATTTGAAAGGGTTTCAAAAAGTGGGCTACGCTGGTTGGGCGGTATTGGTGGTTTGCC
>JARRQQ010000263.1:0-6235 GCA_037381725.1 Sedimentisphaerales bacterium | reverse complement strand
CTCAATGGACGACCTCGGCCCGCACAATCGGGCTGCATGGCGGACTGCTGAGACGCTGGGCCGGGCGACGCTTCTCTTGCGGCAAAAGGACGGATCTTTCGCCGACTCATCGGGCAACGCTCGAGACTTGGGCGACTTCGACGCTATCTGGTATCACCAGGGCGACGCCATTGCACGGAACTCTATGTATCAAGGGCGTAGTCTTGTGGAGATTCGCCATTTTGCGGAGAGCGGCTCCGGCGTGCTGCTTTCAGGCGGTGCGTTGGCAATGGTCGCGCAGCTTGGGCTCGAAACTCAGATACGCCCTGAACGTCACGATTTAGGCAACTGGCGTGACCCGGCCGGCATGATACCGGTCGAGAAAACACACCCTGCCTTCAGCGGCCTGGAGGCCGATGGGGGCATCGTTTGGCTTAGCCGAGGGGGCTGTCGCGCCGTGGCCGATTTCTATTGGGGCGGACCCGCTGAAGGCATGATTCTGGCCAGGACGCCCTGCGGTCCGGAGAATCCTTTAGTCGAATACGTGCTGGGCAAAGGACGGGTGGTCGTCTTTGGCTGGCATTGGCCCGATTACGCCGACTCCGAGAATCCCCATCGCGGCAACCTGACCCGCCTGACGTCGAATTTGCTGAACTATCTGGCCGACAGACAGGCGTGGCGTCCCTTTGTGATTCGCTCAAAGTACCCCCCCGTCGCCTCGCCGGATGAGCCGGGCATTTCACAGCAACGGTGGCGGGCGCTGCGAATGGCCATTGAAGATCTTTCGGCGGAGTTCCCGGATCGCTATCGAAATGGTGACGTCTACTTGAAGCGCCTGCAAGAGCTTCGGGCCGCACATGATCGTCTTTCGGCTTCCGAACCAACTGAGTATGCGGCCATCAAAAAGCGCTTCGAGAAGCTGAAGAATGAAGCCCTGTTAGCTAACCCCCTGTTGGACTTCGACCGATTGTTGATGATCCGACGCCGAGCCGATCAATTGGGGTTGCCGAACAACTTCAACAGCAATCCGGACATCAAGCCGACCGGTTATGACAATACGCTTGTTGCACTCTCATCCGTCGCGCCGGGCGGGAAATTAGAGACGATATTCAGGCCGGATGGGGACCGGTTCATCGGCGATATCGATTTACACTATGATGCGGACCGATTGCTGATGTCGATGCCAGACAAAGACGGTCGATGGGGTGTCGCCGAGCTTCACCTGGACAGCGGACGGCTGACACCACTCCCCCTAATCGACGAGCCGGACGTGCACAACTACGACGCCTGCTACCTGCCCGACGGGCGCATCGTCTTTACGTCGACGGCTCCGTTCATCGGCGTGCCTTGTGTGGGGGGCAGGTCGAAGGTGGCCAATCTTTATTTGCGAGAACGCGATGGCCGCATTCGTCGCCTGACGAACGATCAAGACCATAACTGGTGTCCTACCGTGCTCAACAACGGACAGATTCTGTACCAGCGTTGGGAATATGCCGATATCGCTCATGCGTTCATGCGACTGCTGTTTCACGCCAATCCGGACGGCAGCCATCAGATGGAGTACTACGGCAGTAATTCGTTTTGGCCGACGGCCATGTTCTTTGCCCGGCCGATCCCGAATCATCCGACGAAGGTCGTTGCTGTCATTGGCGGCCATCATGACGCACCGCGCCAGGGCGAGCTTGTTATCTTCGATCCCGCGAAGGGCCGCCACGAGGCGAGCGGGGTCGTGCAGCGAATACCGGGTTTCGGGAAAACAGTCGAGCCGGTTATCCTGGACGGTCTGATCGGCAGCAGTTGGCCTCGCTTTTTGCATCCGTATCCGCTCAGCGATAAGTACTTCCTCGTTTCCTGCAAACCCACCAAGACTTCGTTGTGGGGCGTTTACCTAGTGGACGTCTTCGATAACTTCGTATTGCTGTACGAGGAATCGGGCCGGGCGATGCTGGAACCCATTCCGTTGCGAAAGACCCGGCGGCCGCCCGTGATACCCGACATTGTCGAGCCGGATCAGAAAGAAGCCACCGCGCTGCTCATGAACGTCTATCGTGGTCCCGGACTGCGAGGCGTGCCCCGTGGGACCGTCAAGTCTCTTCGACTGATCGGTTATGAGTACACGTTTCACGGTTTCGGAGGCGAACCGGACCGCGTCGGCTTCGACGGCCCGTGGGACGGGAAACGAATCATCGGGACGGTGCCCGTTGAGACAGACGGATCGGCCAATTTCCGTGTACCCGCCAATACGCCCGTGGCGGTCCAGCCGCTGGACGCCGAGGGCAAGGCGCTCGCCCTGATGCGTAGCTGGATTACGGCCATGCCCGGTGAAGTTCTCGCGTGCGTCGGTTGTCACGAGCGGCAGAATACCGCTCCGCCCGTTCAACGCAGGCCGATGGCCGTGCTGCGCGCGCCGTCGAAGATCAAACCGTGGTACGGCCCGCCGCGCGGGTTCTCGTTCGAGCGTGAAGTCCAGCCCGTATTGGACGCTTACTGCATCCGCTGTCACAACGGTCGACCGCTGGATAACGGGCAGAAGACACTCGACCTGACGGCTCGGCCCGCAGAAGATGTCCCGTCGGCTTTCCAGATGCACTTCACGCCGTCCTACGTGGAGTTGCACCGATTCGTCCACACGCCCACGCTGGAAAGCGACGCCCACTTGCTCCCGCCCCGGGATTTCCACGCCGACACGAGCAAGCTGATACAGATTCTTCGCGACGGCCACTACGGCGTTCATCTGAGTCCTGAAGCGTGGGATCGGCTCATCACCTGGATCGATCTTAACGCCCCGGCCCACGGAACGTGGAAAGAAGTCGTCGGTCACATTCCCTCGAAAGCCAAGCTGGTCGCTCCGGAAGCGGCCCGCCGTCGTGAATTGAACCGTTGCTATGCTGGAATAGACGAAGATCCGGAAGCCGTTTATCCGGCGGCCGTCCTTCCCGCTGCGGTTCACTCCGGTGCTGCCCCGTCGCCGATCACGAGGGTGGCCGGGGCCGAGCCGCGAGGTACGAGTAGCGAGCACTCGGCGGTCGGCTTGCCGGGGACTCGTGCCGTTCACCTCAAAGAATCTGGACCCAAAGCTCCAAGAGTCGTGCCTGCGGGGCATCTCAGTCCGAAGCTTTCGTCGCCATCTCAATCCATGAGCATCACGGTTGCAGACGGCGTGATCCTGGAACTGGTCCGTATTCCGTCCGGTCGATTCGTGATGGGGAGCGAGAATGGCTACCCCAACGAACGGCCGGCCCATCCGGTTGTCATCGACAAAGCCTTTTGGATGGGTCGATTCGAGATCACCAATCGACAGTATGCGTGCTTCGATCCCGACCACGACAGCGGTCTGGAGACGGGCGAGCAGTATCAGTTCGGTGACTACGAGCGGGGCCACCATTTGAACCGGCCCGAGCAACCCGTCGTGCGTGTATCATGGAATCAGGCGATGGCGTTTTGTGATTGGCTGTCGAACAAGACAGGCATGCAGTTCACCCTGCCCACGGAAGCCCAGTGGGAATACGCGTGCCGCAGCGGGAGTCCGAGCCCACTCTGGTACGGTACGCTGGACGACGACTTCAGCCGTTCGGCCAATTTGTCGGACGCAACCCACTACACGGTTGATTATCCACACGTCCCGACAGCCATTCCGCCGTGGCGGCCGGCGGATACACGTTTCGACGACGGTTGGCGAGTCTCCGCGCCCGTGGGTACGTTCCAGCCGAACCGGTGGGGTCTGTTCGATATGCACGGCAACGTCGCTGAATGGACACGCTCGACGTATCGGCCATATTCACTGGTCGCCGGCGACGATCAAGATGACGGAACGGGTCGAAAAACGGTGAGAGGCGGCTCCTGGATGGACCGCCCTCGACGGGCCAGGTCAGCATTTCGGCTGCACTACGAGCCGTCGCAAGCTGTCCACGACGTCGGGTTTCGTGTGGTGTGTGAAGACGCAGCGCTATAGCAGGCCGGAGCCATCGCTGAGGCGACCTTTCCCACTCCACGGCCAGATTCCGTCACCAGCCCGTCCTGCGTTGCTCCAAGTGTTTCGTCTTCTTGCCCGTGCTCAGCCACCTCTTAGTATGTCTGTCACAAGCGGTGGGTAGTCGAAGCTGTCTTTGATGTCATCAGGCGCGGATGGATTATGCATACAGAACTCCAAGTCATAGAAAACCGCCGCCTCAGGCTTGGCGACACTTCCCCACATACAAAGGAGTCACTTGATAATCTAGTGCCCCATAACAAGTAATGATAGCAGTTGATTAACCATTGCCGATATAGCTTTCAGGAAGTTGTTTTTCTGAAAGAAATCGGTATGAACAAGAAGTACATTGTCCGTCTCACGAACCAAGATCGCGAAAACCTGGAAACCTTAACCCAGAAAGGGAGAACGCAAGCCTATCGAATTAAACAGGCTCACATTCTGCTGGCGGTCGATGCGGATGGGCCGAATTGGGATGAACAGCCTACCCAGCTCATTAAGGAAACCCGCCGAAAGATCACCGTGGCGTCCGGGCCGACCGAACGCGTGGATTACGAGTATGAACGTAATGGCACGGCCGCCAATTTCATGGTCACTAAGCCTTGGGGGCGGTGGCGGAAGGTGGATGTTCGTGAGCGTAAGACATCCGTGGATTGGCAATTCAAGACTGAGGACGCAGCCTTAAGTTGAAAAGATTATATCCACAAATTGAATTGTTACGAAGTACTAATACACAGTCACAATAATTCTGATGTTCCCGTCTTTGGTCATGCCCCAGACAAAGTGAGGATCGGTATTATCTCAAGCACTTGGGAGGGTACTTTTCTAGCGGGCGCAGACAGTACGTTTCGTCCAAAACGCGCACTATATTGTAGAGGAAAGCCTTCTTCCTACCTCCGAAGGTTACTTTCAAAGATAGAGTTTCCGGCAAGTCTTCGATCTTGGCTATACGATGATAACCGAAAAAGTAGATATTCTTTTTTGACTTAGCCCTGATTTCCACGGGTAGTCGTATGCCTACGGTGCCACGCTCGGGAGCGGTAAACTCCTTATCTCTGCGGTCGGTAATGTCACTAAACTCGAACTGTTGATGCTCATGCAGTAGCTGTACATCCATCAAACTGCATCGTGTGCGGCCCTTGTTCGATCCGACAATCATGCCTGTGAAAAACCGGCAGGGTGGCAGATCGCAGGGTTCTATCCTCACCTGTCCCTCAGCAATATAGGGTATACTCTTTGACAGTTTTCTTTTGAGAAAGAAGATCAGTATGAATAAGGCTGCCAGGATTGCGCCCAGGACTTTTGCGTGCTCTTCAAGAAGAGGCTGTAACGTCTCGGTGAACCATGTTAGCATCTTTTGGAGATCGATCGAGGACATAAGAGTATTATACACAAAGTCTTAGCCTAATGCAAGGCTTTTCCGGCTTGGATTGATCGGCTCGAAATCTGATGTACAAGAAGCAACGAGGTACGTGTTCAACACATTGCGGCTCGAATGGCACGGTGACCTCGAATCATCCCGAAATCGGTCTTGTCGCCGTGTCGTGCTTGTGTATTCGCCAAACGGGTCGTTTTCGAACATTCATGATTTTCTTTCTTGACTTTCTGTTCACCAATCACGTAATATATGAGTCATGGGTAGGTGAAGCACAGCCCTGGGGCGTGGGGTATGAACCATGGCTATAGAACGCATCGTGGATAGAATTATCAAATCTGTCACTTGGCTCTACTACAGGCAATGGAAAGTGTGGGAAGTGTTGGTGCTGGGGATGGTGGCCTTGATCGCACTCATGATAGTTGTGCGAGCACACAGAAAGACCATGACAGCGGACCGACATCTTCATGAACGCACACCGAGGATCAAGATGTAGCTTCCTTAGGCTGAATGCATCCGCAATTCTCAATGCCTTTCGGAGTTGAGTGATACGAACGACATATACAAGTACTTTGAAGGGGACTTGTTCTATGTCAGCGACCACAGACTGAGAGACAGGCTCACATGTGAATATATGCATTGTATGCAGCAAGTTGTACTTACGAGACTTTTCTTGATGTTTTACGCCTTTCGTCTTTCAAGCACTAATCTGGCCTTGCGGTAGGAGACCTACTTAGAAGAGGTCAAGTAGTCTCTGTTTTCACTGATTGGGTGGCGCCTCGACTCGTCATAGGGTCTCGAGACGATCGGCCAAATCCACCGATAAGGCCGGTTGAGTCGACGAGTCCCAATCCTGCTCTGCCTCTGCTATCCGGATTCGACGCGCCGTAGCTTTGGCCCAGAAAAGGCTA
>JARRQQ010000262.1:0-6244 GCA_037381725.1 Sedimentisphaerales bacterium | reverse complement strand
GCGCTTTCCACACCGTAGAGATTATCACCCAGATACACATCGTGAGAGACGGCAGAATCCCCCGCCCGCCATCCAAGATTCACCCACGTATCCGGATTGAGCGCTCCATCGGGGGGATTGGGCCGCGACGCATAGGGAAAGCTTGCGACACTACCGCCGGGCCCGTATATGATGAAATCGTCGAAGTCCATCATGCCGCTATACGCTTGAAGCCCAACCCGTCCATCCGTCCATTCCGCGTGGTCTACGTCGAACATTTCGATGTCGTCCACGTAGCCTGCGATGCTTGTTTCGGTGACAACCAGCTTGATATCATGCCACTCTCCCACAACCAACGAGCAGTCCGTCTGGGCCAGCATCACGGCTGAACCTTTGTTGTACATATAGGGTCGCGATTCCGTATTCGTCCAGCCGTTGACGATCCATCGATACATCTGTGTATTCGGCCCATTGCGGTCCGCCCAGACTTCCGGTACCGGATCGCGCACTCTAAACAGCACGTTCACGGGGGCATCACCCGTGGTGAGCGGCTTGACCATGAATTCGACCGTGTACTCTTGCCATTGGTCGTCCCATTTGTCGGGCGCGACCATCGACGCCAGCCACGGGTCCGCCGTGCTCAGTTGATGGTACACACCGTCGGCCACCTGCCACTCTCCGGTGATGACTTCCCATTTGTCCGCCGAATCCGCGGGATTCTCGAAATCATCGGAGAAGTACACCTGCGCATCGAGACGCAAAGAAAACAGTGAGACGAAAACGAACGCTACTACCACGCCGAATGTCGTGAATCTCTGACGAAGCATTTCTCTCTCCTTCACAAAACAAGACAATATCTGCCTCTACCGAACACTATTTCAGCCGATACAGCCGGATGTCATCAATATATATCGCCCCCGAACCGCCGGGGCCCGCTACACCAGCTTTGGTTCCGAGGCCGATGGTGATCTTGTCCACGTTGGTCAGGTCAATCCCTTTATCGGCGAAAGCCTGCAGCGGAATTACCCATCGCGTCCAGGAGCGTGCCTGGGCGGCATCTGCGTCGTCCTGCGCCACCACGGCGGGTGAGCCGGCGCTATTGGCCAAGGCCACGTATAAGGGTTCAGCCGCATTGGCCGAATCGCCACGGAACCACAGCGACAATTCTCCGGCGCCGCCGGTGGTCCAGTCACGGTTTGTCGATAATGGCAACGTTGCCTCAGAATTCGTTACGTCGCCTTCATTATTGTAGAGCAATGGCAAGGACTGAGTGCCGCCGTGGACAATCGTTCGCTCACAATAGGGAGGCAATAAATAACCCGCCTGGGCACCGTTGTCGTCGAGGCCAAAACCATCGATCCAGGTTTGCCAGATGGCTTGGCCGGTCGTATCGTCATCAGTATAGCTCTCGAAATCGTCCACGACGACAAAATCAGCGGTGGTGAAACTCCAGACCAGGCCCTTGACGGGACCAGCGTTGTAGACCGCGTCCACCCGCCAATAGTAGGTCGCGTCCCAATCAAGCGTACCCGGATCATAGCTTTCACTGCCGAGGGCCTTGGTGCCCTTATACTCGGGCGAAGCGCTTGTGGCGTTCTTGACGGCTTCTCTGTCAGTACCGAAGTATATTTCGTGCGAGTTCGCGGTATCGGCGGGTGTCCAGGCCAAGACCACGGAGTGCACGACATCCACGGCCCCGTTCGCCGGTCGCGGATTGCCGGCGGCGCCGGGCGTCGTGAAGGCCCAAACGTCACCTTTGTACGTGCTGATGCCGTCCGACTCATCAACCCGCCAGTAATAGACCTTCTCTGATTCCAGCGGGCCGGGGCTGTAGCTTGCGGCGCCAACCTGCGCGCCCTCGGTGGCGCTGTTGACGTCGTCATAGTTATCGCCAAGATAGATCATGTGTATCTTGGCCCCAAAGCCCGGCGTCCAGGTGAAGGTCACGTCCTCCGGTCCGACGAACTCGGCGCCGTCGGCGGGATCGGGATCATACGCGGTCTTGGGCGGAATCGAAAAGCTCCACACGCCCCCTTTCCACGGGCTGTTCGGCTCGCTATCGTTGACTTCGTCGATTCTCCAGTAATACGTCGTCCCCGCCACGAGGCCGTCGGGATAAGCATATCCCGGAAAGCCCGCGGTATAGAATGTCGCCGTCTGGTTGCCCCGGAACGTCTTGCTTTCGTTCGTCGCATCATTTACGTCATGGAAATCGTCGCCCACGTAAACATCGTGCGATACCGCGAAATCACCCGGCGTCCAGCTCAGGCTCACCCATGTATCTTCATACATGGCACCATCCGCAGGGATAGGATCGCGTGCGATCATTCGCGGTGGACTGGCCAAGGTCCCCACCTCGGTCGCCGACAGAATGTTGTCGTAGATCCGCACGTCGTCGAGAAGACCGCCGTAATGCTCGCCGGCGGCCGCACCGCCCCGGTGGCCGAACAAAAGTGTCGTGTCAGTCGGCGTGCTGGGAGCATTAGCAAGACCTGAAGCGCGTAGCTCACCGTCCAGGTATATCTCTACCCCGGTCGTTGCAGCATCATACGTGGTCGCCACGTGATTCCACTCGTTGGCGTTGAGCGCGCCCGCGCCGGTTCCCACGGTTGTGCTGCCGCCGTCGAACAACTCGTTCTTCAACTCGCCATTCGAGCGAAGCCATACCTCGTAGTCGCCCCCGGCGCCAAGGATGCGCTCTTTGCTCTTGGCCATGGCCGGGTTGATCCAGAAAGCGACAGTTCCCTGCTCCGGCGGAATGAACCCGTCGACGGTCACCACGTCATCCGCGCCGTCAAAGCTCAGCGCGCCGCCCAGCCTGCCTGGGGCCGACGTGGCGCCCTCTATGTCGCCGTTCAGTCCTCCGACCGAATCCACCGCCACGGTCGCTCCGGCGTCTGTATTCTCGTCAAGCTTCCAGTGATGAATCAGCCGGGCCTGAGCCGGCGAAATACACACCGAGAGTCCAAGGAGAAAGATGATGAAACACGTCAGTTGCTTGCTCATAGTGATCTCCTTCCAAAGGTGCTTATGGCTTTAGCGCCAGGTTGTAAATCCGAACATCATCAATCAGCCCAGAGAAGAAACTACTAGCTTCGAGAGCGGCGCCTGCGCCAATGGTCAGGCCGCCCTCGGCGCCCGCCAGAAAGGGCTGCTCATCTCTCGCCACCTCCACGTCGTCGCCGTACAGAATACGGTCCGTCCCCGTCCATACCACGGCAACGCGATGCCAGGCGCCGTCTGTCATTGCGAACTCCGATACCAGCGGCGGCGCCGTAACCCGGCCTGCGGAAGGACGGGACAACTCGGTTATGAGTCTCCCTTGTGAAGAGTCAGCCATAAGCCAATTCACGCCAGTTGATTGCGAGAGAACCACCTGGCCCGCAGCGCCACCCTTGACCCAGACGAAAACGCTGAACCTTCCGGCCGCCGGACTCAGGATAAAAGGCGTGGAGACATAATCGCCCATTCCGTCCAGCTCAGTTGCTCCCGCAATCCGCCCGTCCATAGGCCGCCAGATAGGATTGCCGTTGAGAGTGCCATCGTGGCCGCCCGCGCTGTCGTGCGCGATTAGTCCCTCCGCCTCGTCCAGTTTCCAGTGGGCGACAAGTCCGACGTCGCGCAGCCAAGCTTCCGCGAGCACTGCGAAGTCTTTCCAATTGACGATCCCGTCACCCGACGGAGCGGGCGCGATGTCAGTCTCGGCGTTATCTTGCAACCAGTTTTGAACCATCCGGCTGAAATCTCGGAAGTCTACAAACGCATCACCCGTCAAATCGGGTGATCCATGTGTTGGAACCGCCGTCAGGGTGAACTGGCGAATCGCGAAGCTGTCCGAGCCGGCGAAGACGAGATGACAGGTCTTGCCGTCGGCACTGATCCACTTGGCAGGGACATGGGCGCTCTCGCCGGGATCGACGTCCCAGTCGTCGGTGTAAAATACCGTGGTCCAGGGCCCCCAGGGCTCGGGCGCGTCGTACATACTGAACTGGTCCTTGCCGCCGGCCTGGGCGCGGCTGCGCGTTATGAGAAGATAGCGGCCGAGCGGCGCGTTGTACGTAACGTCGATACGGTTGCAACCGCCCGGGAAGACGAAGACGGCTTTTCGCCGGGCCACGTCGGCGGACCACGCAGGATCGCCGTCGGCGTCGGCACCGGAGTAGAATTCGTACGCATTTCGGTCCGTAATGCTGTCGATAGGCACGCGAGCCAGGACTATTGTGTCGGCTTCATTGTAGGCGCTGGGCGTATCCGGTGAGTAGATGTAGACGTACCCGTCCCTCGCCCCAGCGTAGTCCTGTCCGAAGTTGAGAAAGCACGGATAGCCCAATTCGGCGAATTTCCACGTGCTCCAGGTCCATTCCACGCCATGATCCGACGACCAGGCGAGCTGGCTCCGGGTTCCATTGTTGTCAGCGTTGCGAACCAGCATGTAAAGAGTGCCGTTGACCATGAGCATTCCGCTGGCTTTCTTACCGCTGTGACCGTCACCCGTTTGTTCGCCGCTCTCAGAGCGGATATTGATGCCCGTGCCCGGCGGCCCGCCGATCACCTTGGCTAAGCCAAGACTCAGCTTGTTGGGAACCTTCGGCTCGAAGCCCCAGCCGTCACCGTAAGCGGTGTACTGCTCACCGTCGTCAGCCCAGGTGATGGGCCAGGTGTCGCTTCCATCGGCCTGATGGACAATCGTCAAGGGGTCGGCCCAGAGAAGAGACGTAATGACCTCACTGTGCGGATAGGGCGCATCACCTGTGACGGATTGGCAAATGGGCTCAAGGAAAGGCTTGAGAACGTCGTAGTTGCCGTCCCAGCCGCTTCGCCAGCCGGAGCCGGCTCGGGCCACGACAAGGTCGAGACTGGGGATGACCACGATCAGGCTGTCGTATAACCCCCACGACCAGTACGCGTCGCGCGGCACGTTGCTGAGAGTCCCGTCGCCGTTGTCCCACCAGAGCAGACCGTAATGGTTCGAGGCGTTGGGATACGATGCGGGGTCACGCACGGGCAGGCCGACGATTTCGGGGAACGGCTTGCGCACGAGGTCAATGAAGCTCTCCGGGAGAATCTGTTCACCGGCCCACGTGCCCCGGCGAAGATACAGGTAGCCGATCTTGGCCATCGCATCGACGTTTGCTGAGACGCCCGAGCCGAATTCGCGGCGTTTGACACCGTCGAACGCGTCCGAGCGGTAGGAATTGTTTCGCCAGGTAAGATCGGCGTCGCTGATGCCCAATTTGGAGAAGACGCGCTCGAACAATAAATCCCGGAGATCCCGGTGGTAAGCCAGGGTCAGGCAATCGGCTAACCAGTTTACGCCGCCGTCGCTGTAGGACCAGGCAGCCCCGGGATCGAAAAGGAGCGGCTCGAAACCGCCCGCCTTGTCGAAGCCAGCGGTATGAGTTGCAAGGTGCCAGATTTTGATGTCGGCCAGCCGAGCGTCTCCGGCGTTGGGCGGAACGCCGATGTCAGGGTAGTATTGCTGAGCCGCGTCGTCCAGCTTCATCAAGTCGTCTTTGAGGGCCAGACCCAGCACCGTAACACCGATAGACTTGCTGGTGGATTTGAGATCGTAGCGAGCCGCCTGATCGCCCCAGGACATGACGAGGTTTCCGCCGCGGATAATGCAGCCGGAGCCTCCGCCCGTCAACGCATAGTCTCTCGCTTGCACCAACTTGGATTCGTCCATCCCTGCCTGCTGAGGGCTGGCGGTTTCCCAGCCGTGGGCAGGGCCGACGGAAAAGAACAAAGCAATGAGAATAGCGAGCGTCAACCCTAACGATTTGCTCATTCGGTTCCTCCTCATTCTTGCTCAGACGCCCCTCGGTTTCCAAACTCGAATTTGGCGATCCGGGCCGAGTCCCGTACGTTCCCTATTATGCCAAACAAGAGGTGGCAAGTCAAACGCTTTGCCCCTGTGAACGCGCGTTTGTGCAGTCCTGGCCCATCAGAGATCGACGGTCGATTTGCCTTTGGGCAGATCGAAGCAGATGGTGACATTCTGGCTTTCAGTGTGCCAGGTTCCGCTTTTTAGTTGGAGCGGGGCGTTTACACGCTGGAGCGGGACGGGTTTGCCACCGACTGTCAAGAGGGGCGGCTTGCTTACCATTGTCTTGGTTCGGATGGTGAATCGTGTCGTGGCGAACGGAGCATTGAAAGTGATTTGTGGGCCTTGCCGCTCGATCCGGGTTAGCTCTTTGGCGGCCCAGTAGCGGGCGATCTCACGCTGTTTCATCCAGAGCAGGTTGTCGTATCGCGCTTCGAGCCG
>JARRQQ010000261.1:0-8029 GCA_037381725.1 Sedimentisphaerales bacterium | reverse complement strand
CGATGGCGATGAACGGAGCGTTGGCCGGACTGGTCGGTATTACCGCTCCCTGCGCGTGCGTTGAGCCGTGGGCGGCATGTGCCATCGGGGCTGCGGCGGGCGTCATTGTCGTCCTGGGCGTTGGGCTGCTCGACAAGCTGCACATCGACGATCCCGTCGGCGCCGTGCCCGTTCACGGGATGTGCGGAATCTGGGGCACGCTGGCGGTCGGCATCTTTGGGCAAGCCGCGTTGGGCACGGCCAGTGACGGCTTGCTCTACGGCGGCGGCTTCAAACAGCTCGGCGTCCAGATCATGGGATCGCTCGCCACGGTGTTGTTCGTCATCGTGGGAATGGGTATTGTGTTCAAGCTGATCGATATGACGATCGGCTTGAGAGTGAACAGAGATGAGGAGCTGCGCGGCTTGGATATCGGTGAGCACGGCATGGAAGCGTATTCCGGATTCCAGGTGTTTACGACCACATAAGCCCGAGTTCATCGTTTCGGAGATAAGAAAATGAAACTGATCATAGCCTATATTCAGCCGCATAAGCTGCAAGACGTTAAGAAATCGCTCTATGATAAAGAAGTCTTCAAGATGTCGGTCACGAACGCCTTGGGATGCGGCGCCCAGAAGGGCTACCACGAGAGCTACCGCGGCGTCGATTTCGAGGTGAATTTGCTCAAGAAGGTCCGCTTGGAGATCGCCGTGAACGACGGCTTCGTAGACAAGACCGTTAATGCCATTATCGAAGGAGCGCGAACGGGACGGATCGGCGATGGAAAGATCTTCGTCCTGGATTTGCCCGAGTGTATCCGTATTCGCACGGGTGAGAAAGGCAACGAAGCGATAGGATAACCCATGTTTTCTTGGCAGCCGGACAGTGTTGCGGGCAACCTTGTGTCGAGCACCGCCGAGTGAGTGCCCGCGACACTGAATCAGCCGCCATCTTTCTTGTGCCCACCTGTTGGGCATTAGCCGGCGAGCCTCGTCCCAAGTGGCGAGGCTCGTCACTAGCAGTCTACCACGTAATTACAACATTGTCCTCAGATTTTTGCATAATCTACAAAAGTGTAGAAGTTGTCCTCTTTCGGTCAAGTGCCATTTTTTTCATAAGTGCCGTCCTGTATAGGCGTTATGCCTGTTTTTGTTCATTTTGGAGAATCTGGCATAGCTATTGCTTCCCGTAAATCATCTTCTGAATTGTTGTGGCTGAGTCCACAGGTCAAGCAAAAGAAAGATGGGACCGAAAATGACAGAAGCAGCGAAGAAGGGGCGTTTGTCCCCTAAGAGGCTGATTGCAGCCGCGGGCGTATTCTGGGCGTTGGCGTTGAGTACGAACGCCTACGCCGCCGGCCCTGGACCCAGAATCGATACGGGTGATACGACGTGGGTGCTGGTCAGTGCCGCACTGGTCATGCTCATGACGCCCGGCCTGGCGTTCTTCTACGGCGGACTCGTTCGCCGCAAGAACATGCTGTCGGTGCTCATGCAATGCCTGATGATACTGTGTATCGTGAGTCTGCAATGGGTGCTGCTTGGCTACAGTCTATCGTTCGGGCCGGACAAAGGGTCGATCATCGGCGGCCTGGAATGGCTCGGGTTGAAAGGCGTGGGCATGGAGCCGAACCCCGACTACGCCTCGACCATTCCGCACCAGGTCTTCATGATGTTCCAGATGATGTTCGCCGTCATCACCCCGGCGTTGATCATCGGGGCATTCGCCGAACGGATGAAGTTCTCTTCGTTCTGCGTCTTTACGTTGCTTTGGGCCACGATTGTTTACGACCCGGTGGCGCACTGGATATGGGGCACCGGAGGCTTCCTGAAAAACGCCGGAGCGCTTGATTTTGCAGGTGGAGCCGTTGTCCACATCAACGCAGGGATAACCTCTCTGGTTGCGGCCCTTGTGCTGGGAAGACGCCAGGGTTATCCGGAAAGTGTTTCGCCGCCGCACAATTTGCCGTTCGCCGTCCTCGGCGCGGGGCTTCTGTGGTTCGGCTGGTTCGGGTTCAACGCCGGCAGCGCCCTGAAAGCGGGTGCCCTGGCGGGTAGCGCCTTTACCGCGACGCATATCGCGGGCGCTACGGCGGGTGTGACCTGGTCGCTGCTTGACTGGCTCAAGTATAAGAAGCCGACGACGTTGGGCATGATTACGGGAGCCATCGCCGGACTGGCGGCGGTCACCCCGGCTTCCGGGTTCGTCAGCCCGGCCGGAGCGATATGGATCGGTATCGGGGCTGGCGTCTTTCCGTGGCTGGTCGTGACGTGTCTGAAGACAAGATTCAACTACGACGACACGCTCGATGCGTTTGGCGTGCATGGAGTCGGCGGTATCTGGGGAGTCATAGCGACGGGTATATGGGCCACGAAGGCCGTCAATCCGGACGGCGCCGATGGATTATTGCATGGCAATCCGATGCAACTGTGGATACAAGTCAAGATGGTGCTTATCGTCGTGGCGTTCTCCTTCATCGTCGGAGGCATTCTGCTCAAGTTCGTGGACGTCGTCATGAAGCTCAGAGTTACCGAGCACGAGGAACGCATCGGTCTTGACCTGACGCAACATCGAGAAGGGGCCTATACGCTGATTAGCTAACGTGGAAAGGACACGCTCCTTATGAAGTACATCATCGCTGTCATTCAGCCGGACCGTCTCGACGACGTGCTTAAGAGACTGACGGAGAAAGAGATCCACCTGGTGACGGTCTCGAGCGTTGTCGGCCGCGGCCGCCAGCAGGGCGTGGCGGAAGTCTACAGAAGCCACAAGGAGCCGGGAAACCTCCTGAAGAAGACGAAGCTGGAGATCGCCGTGAACGATGAATTTGTCGAAGCGGCCATCGAGGCGGTCACGAGCGGCGCGCGGTCCGGCAGCATTGGTGACGGCAAGATCTTTATCATGGACTTGCCCGAGTGCATCAGGATCCGGACGGGAGAAACAGGCCACACTGCAATTGGTTAATATCGTTATAAATCTCAATGCCAACAAGAAGAAGTAGTCAATGAAAGGAAACAACAGATGACACCAAAAGAGTTTCTTGAGTTCGCAAAGAAGAACAATGCGAAGATGGTGGACCTGAAGTTCGTCGACCTGTTGGGCACGTGGCAGCACTGCTCCTACCCCATCGATATATGGGACGAAGATACCTTTAAGGACGGGCTCGGTTTCGACGGCTCCTCCATTCGCGGCTGGCAGGGCATTCACGTCTCGGACATGCTGGCTGTGCCCGACCCGAATACGGGCGTGCTCGACCCGTTCTTCAAGGAACCCACCGTGAGCATCATAGCGAATATCGTCGACCCGATTACCCATGAAGACTACACGCGCGACCCGCGTCACGTGGCCCGCAAGGGTGCGGCTTACCTGAAGGAGACCGGCATCGCCGACACGTGCTATATCGGCCCGGAGCCGGAGTTCTTCATTTTCGACGAGGTGCGGTACGAGCAGAATCAGCATACGGGAATGTATCGAATCGACTCCGTCGAAGGCGCCTGGAACACGGCCCGCTTCGAAGAGCCGAACCTGGGCTACAAGCCGAGTTTCAAGGGCGGCTATTTCCCTGTCAGTCCGACGGATACGTATCATGACCTCCGCGGCGAGATGGTCGCCGAGATGGCTAAAGTCGGCATCCTGGTCGAAGCTCACCACCACGAGGTGGCCACCGCCGGACAGGCCGAGATCGATATGCAATTCACAGATTTGGTCAAAATGTCCGATCAGTTTATGTGGTACAAGTACATCATCAAGAACGTGGCCAAGCGCAACGGCAAGACGGTGACGTTCATGCCCAAACCGGTCTTCGAGGACAATGGCAGCGGCATGCACACGCACTTCTCGCTGTGGAAAGACGGCAAGCCGCTCTTCGCCGACAGCGGATACGCTGGCTTGAGTGACGTCGGCCTCCACTCCATCGGCGGCATCCTCAAACACGCCCCGGCGATCCTGGCCTTCGCGGCGCCGACGACGAATTCGTACCGCCGCCTGGTGCCCGGCTTCGAGGCCCCGGTGAACCTGGTGATGTCCAAGCGCAACCGCTCGGCCGGCATCCGTATCCCGATGTACTCGGAGAACCCCAAGTCCAAGCGGCTCGAATTCCGCTGTCCCGACCCGACCTGCAATGGCTACCTGGCCTGGACCGCCATGCTGATGGCCGCCCTTGACGGCATCCAGAACAAGATCGATCCGGGCGAGCCGCTGGACAGGGACATCTACGACATGGAATCCGAAGAGCTGGCCAAGTATCCGAAGACGCCCGGCTCGCTGGCCGAAGCGATCGACGCCCTGGAGAAGGACCACAAATTCCTCCTGGCCGGCAACGTGTTTACGAACGACCTGGTCGAAATGTGGATCAAGTGGAAACGCGAGGAGGAGCTCGATCCCTTGGCCCTCCGGCCGCATCCGTACGAGTTCCATCTTTACTATGACAGTTGAGAGTTAAGTGTGGTCTTCTGCACGCGTTACGTGCAGTTGGCATTGGGTTGTGGGTGAGGCTTGTTCGCAGTCGTCGGTTCGCAAGAACCGGCCTGCAAGGGCAAGCCTTGCCCCTTTTTTGTGCCCGCATCCGCACTCCGAAACTTGTCCGCCAATCGTTGTGGCGGATTGGCTTTGTTTTTCAAATCAGCCGCCATTGAACTCGAATGAATCCCGGCTCACCCAGATGGAGTAGATTGGGTTTGTTTTGCAGAATCAACCACGAATGAATACCGATGAACCTTAATTCGACCAAAGGGCGTAGATTGGCTTTGTTTTACCAACCGCTGAGTTCGCAGAGATCACCGAGAAAAGGTCATTGCGAGGCCCACAGGGCCGTGGCAATCTCCGAAGTGCCCGGAATTGGCTTTGTTCTTTCAGATGAAACCACCGATGAACACGAAGAGACACGAATCCCAAAACAATTCTCTCTAACCGCGGATACCCGTGGCACAAGTTGCGCAGATGATGCGGATAAATAGTCAATCCGTCAAATGGAACGCCGGACAAGTCGTCATTTGTCAATTCATGGCTTGGCCATAGTCAAGCCCAAAGCTCTCCTGGTCACCTGATCCCCACATCCTGATACCCTGATGCCCTGATCTCCTTCATGCTGTATCCTACATTCTATTCGTTAACTATTATACTACATTCCACACCAAAAGTCAACGGAATTCCGGATCTCTCAGACGGGATTAACAAGATGTACCGGATTCTTACCTTTCGATGTTCACTATTTGCCGTTCGATATTCGATATTCAAGGCTCTTGTTATCCTGTCGAAGATTACTAAATACTAACGACCGATCTTAGCCACAGAGGGCACAAAAGACACAGACAAGATCAATTCGACACGGATTTATCGCTTTCAGCCAGGAGCATGATGGCTACAAAGGAGAATAAAGCATCCGATGGCGGCCAACACCAAAACTCTGATGCCGTCCTTAGCCGGCCAAAGGAGAGCACGGAAGACACAGAGACAGAATTCATGTAAGATGGTGGCTTTGCCTCGCTTTCTTTTATTGGAAATTCGACGGGCTATTTGACTTGCCCAACGAGCTTCTGGAAACGGGGATGGCCGCGTAAGGGATCCCAGGCCGGATCGAGCTTGAGTAAAGGAATTGATAATGGTCCAGGTCTGGACAATAAAGCCTCAATTTGATCGATAGCTTTGTCATATTCACCAACCATAGTGTAAATTCGGGCCAAGTTTTGGACTACCCAGGAACCGGTTTCCGCATCTTTGCTTATGGGCACTTCCTTCCGGGCCTTCTGTCCGGCAAGAATCGCTTTGTCTTTAAGCCCGAGGCCTGCATAGGTTATGCCAAGCTCACATTGGCACTTAGCATCGTTGGGATCTTCCTGAACTTTTCGTTCGAGAATGGCTCGAACCTCAGCGTAATATTTCCCGGCTGGATCCTCTTTATCCCAATATTGATAGATTTGTGCCTGTCGCAGAATACTGGGATAATCATCAGGCCATTTAACTAAAATTGAGGAGAGCCTGTCCAAAGCCGCCTGGTAGTTCCTTTCATACACGTCGATATAGACCAGCGTATTCATAACTTCGTGATCCTTTGCAACTTTTGGATATTGAGAAAACTCCTTCTGGACTTGCCTGGCCTTTTTTGTGTCCCCCTGGCGTAAATATAAAAACATTTTGCTGTAATACCCCCTGGACTTGTCCGGATCCAGTGCGATTGCTTTGTTATAATAGGATTCTGCTTTATCGTATCTGTCCATCAACTCATACAGTGCGATTGCTTTGTTATAATAGGATTCTGCTTTATCGTATCTGTCCATCAACTCATATATCCACCCGATATAAAACGGGTATGGTTCGAATCTTGGGCTAAACTCGTAAGCACTCCGAAGGTTTACCAACGCCTGCTCGAACTTGCCCTGCCGCTGATCAGCCCAACCGGTCCAGGACAAGGCTTTGTCGTCATGAGGCCGGCTCTCTAAAACGATAGCATACTCTCTAAGCGCGCTATCGTAATCCAGCTTGCCCGGGTAGTAATAATGTCCCCAGGCCTGATGTACGCCTGGAAGGTTGGGGTCAAGCCTTTCTGCGGTCTGGACTTGTTCCTTTGCCTTTTTAAGGTCCTCCGGGTTACTTGTAAAATTAGTATACAATAAAGTAAATACGTGCGAAAGCTGGATATGAGCCAATGTAAAATTCGGATCAAGTGTGATCGCATTTTCCCACTTTTCTATAGCTGTCCTGATAAACTCTAACTCTTTGGGAGAACCACGAAAATCGCCGCTTAGGCTTAAATTATAATTACCCTGCAGATAGCAGTTCCACGCCTCCATGCTATTGGTAGGCATCGATTCAAGCGCGACTTTTTCCCGTTCAGGCAGTGTAATGTCCAGTATCTTAGCCACTTGCTTAGCTACATCAGACTGCAAGTTGAAAATTCCGCTCATGCTGCTATCGTGCACTTTCAGCCTGACAGGTTTGTCGCTGGACACTTTGATGAGTTGCGGTCTTATTCTAATCGGACTGTTTGGATCCGATGGTGCCTGACGCTGGACCGTTCCTTCAAGGACATAATCAATATTTAATTCCTGAGCTATCTGCCTGGTGCTTACTTCTTTGTTCTTATACTGTATCGCGCTCCAGCGAGAAATAACGCTCAACTCACTGACAGCTTCCAATCGAGTTCTGATATCATCTGTAATGCCGTCGGCGAAATATTCATCCTCGGCAGGGCCAAGATTCCTGAAAGGCAGGACCACCAGCCGCTTCTGCTTTGAATTAATTGGTGCTTTGTTTGTCAGAGTAAACCACACAGCAACAGCAGAAAGGACAATAGTGACGGTTACAATGACAGTGAAAGCCAACCTTCGTAAACGCACCGAAAGGGGCTGTGTCTGCGTGCTCAACGTTTCAGTGATTCGGTTCGCCGCATCTGTAATATCGCCGAGCCTCTTGTCAGGATCTTTCTCTAAACAGCGTTGCAGCAGCGTCTTTATGTTTGCAGGGATTTGCTTAGGCAGGGCTTCCCAGTCGGGCTTCTGTTCGATAATATGAGCAAGCGTTTCTGTTGCAGTTTCGCCTTCGAACGGCAGCCGGCCGGCCAACATCTGGTACATAATGCACCCGAATGACCAGATGTCCGTGCGGTGGTCAGTATCTTTAGCGCATGCCTGTTCCGGGCTCATATAGGCAGGTGTACCAATGACACGACCGGGATGAGTTGCAGTAGTTTCATTGCTCCTGCCGTCTCTGTCGTATGTCTTGGCTAAGCCAAAGTCCAGAACTTTGACTCTACCTTCAGGCGTGATCTTGATATTTCCCGGCTTTAGGTCTCGATGTATTACACCTTTTTTGTGAGCGGCCGAGACAGCTTCGACGACCTGTCGGCTGATTGAAAGGGCATCCTCCAATTCGAGCGGCTCACGGGCCAAACGCTGGGAAAGTGTTTCGCCCGGGACATATTCGAGAATTAGATAGCCGGCCTTTTCTTCTTCGATAATATCGTGAATGACAGCGATATTCGGATGATTCAACGAGGCCAGAAGCCTGGCTTCCCGTCTGAATCGCATTCGCGCTGCTGAACTACCTGCCAGCT
>JARRQQ010000260.1:0-6263 GCA_037381725.1 Sedimentisphaerales bacterium | reverse complement strand
AAGTCCGTCGAGAGGGGGTCGAGATCGCAGCGTGAGACAAGAGGATTACATGCCCTTCGTCGAGATGGATGCCGATGAGATCAAAAGCTTGTTTGTGGACGTACAAACCTTGGTCAACGGGATTCGTGAATATGTTGCGGGTCACTCATGAAGCAAAGCTGAGCGTGGGCTCACAGCCGGACTAGCACGAGCTTCGCAACATACGAATGCGGCAATCTCCGATGTTGCGGCGGGACTTTTTCCACCGCCTCACAGCCTGTTTTTACTCTCCTCGGCGCAGATTGAAGAGCCTTTGAAATGAAGGAAGAGAAAAGTAAACTCATTTCATAAGGGCTGACGCCAGTTGGCCACGCGCGGATGGGAGGCTAATATGCTCCGAAGTCTACAACTGTTTTTCAAATTTGTGGAGGGCCGCTTCATCGGATGGGTCATGAGCTAATACACAACATGCCCAGAGTAAGCTCTGAGAAGGTCTGTCCGCGTCACGATCCCCTCGACCTGACCATCTGAAGACATCACGGGAAGGCAAGAAATGTTCTCTCGCATCATCAACTGAGCCGTATCGTCCACCGTCGCATCCTCCGTAACTGTAAGCGGCTTTCGACTCATAATCTGATGGGCTCGTTTCCTCATCGTCGCCAAATCACGGTTCTGCTCAGCAGCCGTACTCAAAAACGGACTCAAAGCCTTAAGCACATCGCGGTCGGAGATTACGCCGCAAAGTTCGTCATCCTCAATGACCACAAGATGATGAAACTTGCTTTCGTCAAACATTTTGCAAATGTCCGTCAAAAAGGTGTCCATTCCCACAGTCATCACGTCTCTTGTCATTATCGAACTGAGTTTCATATTTCGTCTTCCCGCATCGTTTTTCTTCAAGATACCTCATATATCGGCCTTTTCTGAGCATGATATGAGAAGATAGGGGCGGCATTTTGACGAATTCAAGAAACGATTTGCCAGAAGACCATAGCTGACACCCATCTAGGGCGGATCGGCCATTCTGTGCCATTTTTCGGTGATTAGACGTGCATCGAGAGGCTCCAAATCCGCGCCAGCAATACGAAAGACAGCTTCTGCGGTAACCTTGGCCCCACACGAAAATTGTTTGAAAAAGGTAGCCTAATGTGCTATACTTGAAATGGCAAACGGTTGGACAATCTTAAAGCCGCAGATGAAGACAAATCTGTAGTTCCTCTGTTTGGCAAATCTACCGGACAGGAGTGATGATGGTAAGAAAAGTCAAAACTTCTCCCAAGGGCAGGAGATGCAAATATCCAAAATGCAAATGCCTCTTGAGCATTTACAACCACTCGGATTACTGCCATATTCACAGAGATCAAGTGTCTTGGAAGAATACTCGCAAGAGGCCGTATCATCATCCCGCATAAATTGATCCTCCAGCACAGTAAGATGTGATGCCTCGCCCATTAGGAATTCTTGCTGAAGAGGGTCTATAAGAACTGAAAGTTCAATTCTCTCCAAGACATTGGACATAGATTCAAAGGCCATTGGAGTTGGGAAGAAGGAAAATGAACTTATTTCATAAGGGCCGCCGCGTTTTCCGACGTCCGCTAACCGATAATTCACAATTCAAGATGTGACCCCTGTGGCCTTCCGTTTGCGATCGGACGATGTGAGACGCAGAGATGTTCCTGCAAGGGGAGACTCGACGTGGAAGGAGGCAAGTGCCTGAGGTGGTGTTTCTTCTGAAAAGACGTGTCATCTCGACTGGAGCCGGAGGCGAAATGGAGAGATCTGTTTAAGCAGATTCCTCCACTTCGGTCGGAATGACAATGGGCGCGTTTGTCCCGACATGCGTCGAGACTCCTGTGGTAACGACGGGCACACGTCATTGCGAGGCCGCTGAATGTGGCCGTGGCAATCTCCTGATTGCGAGCGACGGAGATTGCTTCGCTTCGCCCGCAATGACACGGCGCGTCTTGTAACGGTGTACTACACACCCTCTTCTACACTCGGCGACCTTGGCGGTCTCGGCGCTTAGAAATATGGGCTATGCTTTGGACAGTTTTTTGATAATCATTTGGGCGGCTTTTTGGCCGGACTTTAACATACCGCCGAAGATGGGGCCCATTCTGGGTAAGTTGTACACGGCGCAGACGGACATGCCGGCTACGTAGAGGCCCGGGAAGATTTCACCGGCCTTGTTGACCACGCCGGACTCGCCACCGTCGACGTCCATGAAGCTCTCCTGAATGCCCTTCGGCAGAAGCTCCGGCCGTCGCTTGGTCAACATGCCCACGACCTCCGACGGATGGCCCGTCGTATCCAAAACGGCCTTCGAGGCGATGCAGAACGGGTCCACGTGCAGTCGGCCCATCGCGATAGCCGTGTTGTTGACGACCACGCCTTCGATCCGGTCGGTCTTCAGGATGATGTCCTCGACCTCCATCAGGTTGAAGATGGCCGTGCCTGCCTTCTTGGCCTTGTAGGCCAGGGCCGTGGCAAACTCGACGGCGTCGTAGATGAACAGGTCCTTTTGCTTTCTTGCGGTCATGCCGAACTCGTCGGGAATCTCGCTATCCTGCGTGACGACGACGTTGTAGCCGGCGGCGCCGCCCCAGATTCCGCCGCCCGTCGAGAGCTTCCTTTCGATGATCGCAGTCTTGAGGCCGGCCTTAGCGAGGTAATATCCGGCTGTCAGGCCCGCCGGACCCGCGCCGACGATCACCACGTCGTTCTCAAGATGCTCCAACAGGTTTCGCTGGTACTCTTCGAGGATGGCTCTGGATATGTCGGTTTCGATCATCTTGGACTCCTTTCACGACACGGATTAACACTGATTCTCATGCAAACCACGAATGAACACGAATTCACACAAATTCATATTTGTTTCTGTGTCTTCTATAGCCACAAAAAAAGCACTCCGGCGAACGGAGTGCTTGGATTCTGCTCTTTTGGCCTCCCTTCGCGGGCATTACCCCGAGCAGGTTCATAGGGTCAAGTCTCAGCTTCGGACCGCGTCGAACGGCCGGCCCTCAGCTCCCCTGGCTGAATCAAATTTTTCTGTCAATTATGTATAATACGTCCCGGCAGCTTTGGCAATCTCTTTTTGCCAAAAAACTCTTGGCGAACGTGTTAGCTGCCGGAGTATCTCGTTATGTAGACCTTGCCTTCAGCGGAATAGCTTCGACCCGAGGCGAGGGTGCCGACCATCTTCAAGGTGATCTCACCGTCGCGTTCGATCGCATTCAGCAGTTCGTTCTTATCGAACAGTGCGATGACCTTCGCCCGGCTGGTCGAGCCGTAGATGAATTGCTGTTTCGCTTTGATCCCGGTCGCTTTGAGATCATCGGCGTCATAGAGTATCGGAAGCACGCTGGCGATGTCCTTCTTTCCAACCCCCTGCTCGAAGACGACGGTGGCCTGGACGTCGTACGTTGGGCCGTCTCGTCTGATCGTCTCAGGCAGGATTTCAAGCACCGGGCCGGTGGACGGCGTCTCGCCAACGATGGCCTCGGCCGAAGCACTGGCCGTCGGCGTCTCCTCGCTCTCGGCGGTTACAGTATTCGTAAACCTTTTGCCCTTGGCAAGGCCCTTGTCGACGTGAACGTTCACCTCCAGGCGAACGGACTCTCCCGGCTTCAAGGACGCGAACGACCACGAGCAGCTATGGGCAGTGGCGTCGTACTTGCCGGGCGCGGTGCCTTTCGCGGCCGATACGAAGCTGACTTCCTTCGGCAGCTCATCGACGACGGAAACGTCCGTCAGGACGAACTCATTGTTGTTGTCGAACTCGATCACGTAGGTCTGCGCCGTATCAGCTTCGACCGAGGTGATCTGGCCCAACTTGCCACCCAGAATGCTCTTGGTGAGATTCAGGGGATTGTGGCCCGCCTTGATATCCAGCCGTCGAGTGGTCTGGGGCGTTTCGTTGCTGCTGATCGACACGTTGTTCGAGATGATTTTTCCGCTGGCTACGTTCTCCCTGACTTGCACGGTGAGCTCCAGGGTCATCGGGACTTCCACCGGCCAGGACGAATAGGTCCAGGTGTACGAATGCGACTTGGCGTCGTACGCGCCGCTGACGCCGTCGTCATCGGCGGACACAAACACCAATTCATCGGGCAGCTTGTCGACGATGACTACGTCAGTGACCGTGGCGTCGGTAAAGTTGTTGAAGTTAATGCCGTAGGTCATCACGTCACCGATACCGACGGTAGGCATGCTACCGGCCACGCCGCCGTAGGAGACGCCGCGGATGGCGGTTTTGCTCAAGCCGAGGGGATTGTAGCTGATGTCCTTAGGCGGGACGACCAGACCGGTCGGATTGCCGATGTCGGGCACGACGGTGATCAGGTTAAGGTCCCTGTCATAGCCCAGGAGGTCGTCTCCACCCTCCTCGTTGTTCGCGCCGGTCGTCAGGTAGGCGTACCCGGTATCGGGATCTACGTCAAGCCCCATCACCCCGGCGTCGGGATCGACCTCGGTCTCCTTGACCTCGTCGATTGCCACGTTGTACTGAGTCAGGTACGTGTCGCCGAGGTATCCTCCGCCGGCGTAGAGCAGCTCCCGGGTGGCATCGATGGCGACGCGGGTCGCCGGGTGGTTCAACTTGACCCTGCCGGCCCGCTGCCAATCGGCGGTGCCGTAGATCGTGACGTTTTTCGTCCCGTTGGCCACGTAGAGCAGGCCGTCGATATCGTCCAGAGCCAGTCCGTAGGCCGTGGTGGCCCACAGCGTGAAAGGACTGTCCGAAGTCTCGGTCAGCGTCCTCGTCAGTGGATCCCAGTCAAAGACGTACAACAGATCCTGGCCTCGCTCGACACAATACACCCGACTTTTCTTGGAGTCGTATGTAATGCCGGCCAGATCGTACGCCTCCGAAACGGTCGTCACCCCCGCGTCCGTCATGGTTCTGGCGTCCAGCACCTGAATGTCGTTGGAGCGGTCATACGTGACAAACAGGTATCCACTGTCGGCGTCGATGGTAATCCCGACGGCGCCAAGCATCTTGTGAGGAACCTCATGCTCGGCCTGAAACGTCAGCGTGCCGTCGGCGCCAATATCATACAGTTGCACCGGCTGAGTCGCGTCCGTCAGGGAGCCTTTGTCGGCGATGACGTATAGCGATTTGGCGGTTGCGGATTTCGGAATGGCCGCAGCGAAAGCGGCCGCCACCAGCAGCAGGCAGGTACGGACCTTCATTACGCTCTTTTTGCCCTTCATCGTTTGATTCTCGCAATTGACTTCTTCTTTCAGTTCATCGACCCCCGTTTTCGCCGACATCGCCGTCCTGACTCCGAAGCCGGCTGAGGCTACTTTCGGTGGAATGAAACAGCGCGTGAGGAGAAGGGACAGGTTTCCACCACACCTCCCAACACTTCCACCACCAAGTTAACTATATACTATTTCGGCCCTTATGTCAAGGGAAATGCGGCCCGGCCGGCGCATTGTTTGACCACCGGGGTAATTCAATTGACATGGGCCGGGGGCGGGCGTATGATACTCGCGGTAATCACGGTTTGGAAGGATGGCCTAACTTATGTCGAGTAAAGGATTTACACATCTTCATCTTCACAGTCAGTACTCGCTGCTCGATGGGGCGATTGCGTTCGATCCGCTCCTGAAGCGGTGTAAAAAACTGAATATGGAATCGGTGGCGGTTACCGATCACGGCAACCTTTTCGGGGCGGTCGAGTTCTATACGAAAGCGCTGGCGGCCCAAATCAAACCCGTCATCGGCATCGAAGCCTACGTGGCGCCGGGAAGCCGGTTCGACCGGACTAAGACCAGCATCTCCGACGCGGCGTATCATCTGATCCTGCTGGCGGAAAACGACGTCGGCTATCAAAACCTGCTCAAGCTGGCCAGCACCGGCTATCTCGACGGCTTCTACTACCGCCCTCGCATTGACAAGGAGATTCTGGCTGAGCTTAACGAGGGGCTGATCTGCACCACGGCTTGCATCAAAGGCGAAGTGGCGGCGGCGATAGCTTGCGGCGATGAAAAGGCGGCCCGCCAGGCGGCCGAGAGCTTCCTGAAGATTTTCGGGCCGGAGCGGTTCTTCGTCGAGATACAAAGTCACGAAGGGGACGGTCCGGACGTTGTCGAAGGTCTGGTCGATCTGGCGGCGAAGATGGGGCTGGGTCTGGTGGCGACGAATGACGTGCACTTCCTCGAAGGAAGCGACCACGAGGCGCACAATTGCCTTTGCGCCATCAGCACGGGCAAGCGCTCGGACGATCCGGATCGAATGATTTACCCGTCGGACGTGTATCTCAAGAGCCCGCGCGAGATGC
>JARRQQ010000259.1:0-6278 GCA_037381725.1 Sedimentisphaerales bacterium | reverse complement strand
TAATCAACATCGAGTCAGGTGAAGAACGCCTGATCGTGTCGGCCTACGGCAACAGTGCGGCCTGGTCCCCGGATGGTCAATACATTGCGTTTGCAGGTCCTGACTCCGATGTTCATCTCGTTCCGGCAGAGGGGGGGCAACCCAGGAAAATCGCACCTGGGACCTGGCCTCAATGGTCGAAGGACTCCCGTCGTCTTTACTTCAAGACCCCTGAAGAAGAGGTCTGTTTCATCAATATTGACGACCCCGATCCAATTCCCGAAAAAGTGGTGAAGTGTCCGGGCCGCTTTGTCATCAATGAAGGACAGAACTGGATCGCTTATGAGCGCTCGACTGGAATCAGCATCGTGGATCTTTCTTCAGGAGCGCTTCTGCGCCAAATCCGCTCTCCCTGGCCATTGAACCTGTGGCATTTGAGTCTTTCTCCTGATGGAAGGGAATTATGGTTCAGGGCCTGGTGGACCCCCGCTAATATTGGCTCGTTCATTCTCGATACGCAAGAGATGCAGCTCTACCGTGTGTTTGATTACCCTGTTGACAGCCTCTTTAGATCGCAGGATGGTTCGAAGCTCATCATTGGAACTCGTCCCACAGCCTGGATTATGGAGGTAGATCCCAATGTTTCGATTTGCCAGCCGTTTGGAGGGAAGATAGCAGACAATGACCTGATTACCGATCAGATTGAAACAAAATCACAGGCCATCGCTGCTGATCCTCTGTATCCTGAGAACTATCTGGAACGAGGTCTGGCCTACGTGTCTTTGGGGCAAAAGCAAAAGGCTGAGTCGGATCTGCAACAATTCGACAGGCTGGTCACAAAAGACGACCACCATGTAATTTACAGAATCTTCCTGTGGATGAAAGAATACTACACGAATGAACTCGATGAGACAGCCGAATTCTTAGCTCCTTATGCAGAGCACCTGATGGACCGTTTCCCGGAGGATGTCGCTTCATATCGGGATCTTATGGTGGCAATTGTCGATAAAACCGAAAGTGATGGCAGGAGCGAGATCGCAGATCGATGGCGGGCGAAACTGCAAAAGGTGGAGAGGAGATGACCAGAAGATTACATAGAGATTATTACGTACATAAAGAGGGCCCAAAGGTTGTGTACGTTGTATTGATGTAAAAGTAATCTAACACCAATTCAAAAAGAGAAGGAGAGAAAATCATGAGAATTCTAAAACTGCTCATCGCTTTCTTTATAATTGCAGGTTTATTTGAGAGTGTCGCCACGGCTGACTTTGTTTTTGGCGAGCCCACCTTGGTTCCGAATGTCAATAGTGGTTCCTACGATTCCTATCCACAAATCTCACGCGATGGCTTGGAGTTGTACTTTGCTTCCAAACGGGACAGCATTTCCCAGAATATGTGGATTTCAAGACGATTGACAATAAACGATCCATGGAGTGAGCCAATTAAACTCGATGCCCCTCTGAATAGAGAAGGAATAGTTGTTTCACCATCTCTTTCTGCTGATGGCTTAGAGTTGTATCTTGATCACATGGATAATGATTTGTGGATCTCGATACGCCTAAGCAAAGACGATCTCTGGGGCGAACCCGTAAAGCTCGGACCGCCGGTTAACACCGAACATAGGGAGTCCCATCCTTGCATCTCGGCGGATGGATTGGAACTGTACTTCATGTCGGATCGACCGGGAGGAGGCACCAATCCGACCAACACGGATATTTTTGTGGCAATCCGTGCGACCAAAGACGACCCCTGGGGTGAACCGGTCAAACTTAGCTCCAACGTCAACAGTGATCAGTATGAATCTACCCCGTTCATTTCTTCCGATGGTCTATTACTCTTTTTCGGGAGAGGATATTCCAAGGGTCATGTCTTTGTAAGCAGACGCGCATCAATGACAGAGCCCTGGGAACCGGCGGAGTTTTTTACGCCCGTCAATTCGGGAAGTGCGAAAGACCTGTACACGACCTCCCCCGGAAAATCTGAATTCTTTGCGTCCTTTTCTGAAGGGGATTCAACCATCTATTTTAGTCGTGGAAACGACGTGTTTTCTAATGATTGGAGCATTTGGCAGGTGGAAGTGACTCCCATCGTTGATTTGAACAGGGATGGAATTGTCGATGCCGCCGACGTCTCCATTATGATTGATAACTGGCACACGAACGACCCGCTTTGTGATGTTGCCCCAGCGCCTATGGGTGATGGTTTCGTCGATATCCAGGACCTGACTGTCCTGGCCGAACATCTGTTTGAAGAAGTCCCAACGTCTTGAGGGTAAACTGCCTAAACGTGAGAATCCCTAACAAGAAGCCGGGAGGATTACTCAGTCATGTTAAAAAGAAAGAATGACCCTCCGTAAGCATGACTCACGTTTGGAGGGAGGTAGGAATGATATTAGATAAGAATCCGCCGTTTCAGTAGGTGGCTTGCTCTGCTCACTATCTGGCTGAATGATGGATAAGAACTAACGGGGGGAGAAGGAAAATGAATCATGAATAAGTCCATGACAATTTCAGGCACGGTCGTCCTAATAACCTTGATTTTGTGTACTCGATCCGTGGCTCTTGATCCGGATGAGCTACTCGCGATTCACCATGAATACGTAACGGCTATGAACGCCCATGACCTGGACAAGATGATGTCCTACTGGGCCGATGACGGGATATACGATCTTGTCTCGACTCCTCCTCCGGTACCAAAGTCGTATGTGCAGTCGTACTTTGAGTACTTGTTTTCAACTTTTCTTGACTTCCACGAGACCGAAGGACGGACACTGGCAACAAATAACCTCGTCGTTGGCGAAAACGAGACGGTCCGAACGGATCCAACATTCGGCAACAAATTGGTGGTCAGCCCCCATCTATCCATCTATGATTTTGAGGGCGACAAGATCAAACAGGTTACGACTTATAAGGACAACCTGTCGGATATGGTTCAGCGCGGCCAGATGGACCTGCCGGAGATGCCCAAACTGGTTCCATCCGTTGAGGTGCCCGATCCCGAACCGACTGGCTTATCGCCAATGGAAGCCAACACCGAGCTGATCGCACGCTGGAACAGCCGCGACGCGGCCCACGTAGCGAAGATGGATCGAGCAGACTTCCACATCTACGCAGGACCTCTCGGAACAACGTTGGATCGTGCAGCTATGATGGCGCTCAATGAAATGTACTTCACGGCCTTCCCCGACGTGCAGATAGAGGTGGTCCGAATGGTTGATTTGCAGGACAGCTGGGTGTTGACCGAGCTCATAAGCAAGGGAACACATAAAGGTGATTTCATGGGTGTGCCCGCCTCAGGATACCTCACGGGATTGAGGGTCGTATGGCTCACTCGCTACGATGCGGACGGACTGGTAACGGAGCAATCCTTTTACTACGACAACATCACACTCCTCAACCAGATGACCGCGCCGCCATACCTCGTGGACGGCATCTGGATTACAACGATACCGACACCGATGGGCAACCTTAATCTGACGACGACCTATGTTGCCCAGGACACTGAGAGGACCCGCTACAGCGGTTCGCTCGAAGAGGTCAATCCCATGCCGCTCTTGGTGTAGATCTATCCGGATGCCGATCCGGCCCAAGACTTATGGGCCGGCGGCCAAGCCGGAATGGTCGGACGCGACAGGTACGAAGCGACCTATCACGGATATATAAGGAAGGTCGTTGAATCAGAGATGGGCAAAACGGTTCAAATCGTTGGTTTGGTTAGCGTCAATGCTCACTTTGAGGTCATCGGATCCGATCTTCTGTATGGCCAAGGAACGGAATCCTGCTATCTGGCCTCGCAGGACGCCGACCGGGACGGCTTCCCCGACGAAGGTGAGGAGCCTGTCGCCTGTATACCCTGGGGATGGACGTCCAAGCGCCTGACACTTATGCCCGGCTGCGCACCAAAGCCGTAATAAGAAAGGTCGCGAGTATGATAACTGGGCTTGGGGGCTGCAAGAGGGATGCTTGCAGCCCTCTCGATCACTTCACGATGAGTTGCCAAAGTAATCAGAAAGAAACGAAATACCAACTTTCAATCAAAATAATCACGTTTTTCACGAGATTCGTATCATACACTGAGATTCATTGCACGTCGCCTTCTCATTGTGTATCATCGATAACACAGGGCGTGGTAAAAGAAATCGTTCAACGAGGGGGGAAAGGGGTCGGACCAATGGCAACGAGTTCAAATCGGAAAATCGGACTGTCAATAAGTTTCACTGTAATAACGGCTCTGCTGGTATCGAACCCCATCAAAGCCCAATCTCAGAATGTCAGGCCTATAGCGGATGCAGGATTGTCCCGATATGCCGGGCCGGATCCAATAGTCCTCGATGGAACCGGCTCTTATGATCCGGACAACTCTGGTACACTGAGCTACACATGGCGGCAAATAAGCGGCCCTTCCGTCGTCATCATAGACGCCAACAAAGCCACACCCACAATTGCTGGTTCTATACAACCTGGCGATGGAAGAAATCCAACTCCTAAGCCTGGAGGTCTTCCTCAGACACATGAAGTCCAAGAATGTCAGTTTGAACTTGTCGTGACAGATGGTGAACTGGAAAGTCTGCCGGATATTGTGAAAGTGATCATTGTTCCAGAGTTTGGAGAGAATTTGTTGGAATTGACAAACGATTCATTTGATCCCAGCAAACCCACAATAGTATATTTTGGAGGAGGCGATTGTACAAACGGCACAGTGGAATACAGCGCTTGTCCCCTTACAAATCCCGGTTGGTTGGAAAAAGCAAATATTATATACGTCCCCAACGGATATGGCCCCGATTCCAGCGGATACCCACTCACTTACTATCAATATGGGGACATGCTCCTCGTGTATCTTTCAGCGGTGGCTCCGGACTACAAACAGCCGATTCAAACGTCTGGGTGGAGCACCGGCGGACAACCTGCTATAGACGCAGGTAGATATGTAAATTTGACCTATAAGGACCGTCGATATGCTATAAACCGTGTTACGTTCTTTGATGCAACACCATTTTGCAGAGACTATTCAGAGAGTATAGCCGCTTACCTTGACAGCTCTGTCGATGGGGAGCAATGTTGGGTCGATAATTACGTCAGCACGCCGGGGTACGGCGATTATTGGTATTTTTACGACAATATCCTGAATGTCTGGTTTGACAAAGCAACTGATAACTCCATTGGCGGAATGACAAGGCACCGGCACGCCCAAGAGTGGTACAACAACTCTCTGACATTAGACAATATGACGTTTTTTAATTCCGGTGTCGTGGCCGGAGCATACTGGTCCGTTGTCGGTCCAGGTAAGAACCTTCAGCTTGCATCAACGGTGGGTAGTCAAACCTACAAGTTCACTTGGTATGGATGGAATCCTGCTGGTTACATGGACCTTTACAGCAAGACAAATCACCCCGGTCAGTTGCCAGAACCTGTCACGCTTGTTGGACGAGTCGATGCCGGAAATCCTAACGGATTCGTTCTTGCTTGTGAGGAAAGCGAAGATGGTGTCGGCTACCAGCTCTTGATTGGGTCGGATCCTTATCGTGTTATGGATTACGAAATCGTCTCCGACACACAAGCCCCTCCGAATGAAATTATAACCGAAATTCTATCTGACCAAATATGGTGGACGGTTAGAGTTCGCGACCAATATGGCTCTACCATCTATGCCGACCCGATGTGTCTGGTTGCCCATAATCCTAATCCTTCTAACGGGGCGGTTCATTCCGATACTTGGGCGAGCCTCGGCTGGAATGAGGGGATCAGGGCAACCTTTTACGACGTGTACTTTGGCGAGAGTTATTTTAAAGTGCAGGACGGCACACCGGATTCATTTTTGGGTAACCAGGCCTTGACGTACTTTACTATTGGACTTGCGGGGTCTCCCTATCCAGACGGACTTGTTCCAGGCAAAACATACTTCTGGCGGATTGACGACGTTGGGACCGACGGGACCGTAATACACAAAGGCAAGATCTGGAGGTTTACAGTTTCGCTTTAGACGCTATGGGGCCACATTTCGAACGAGCGCGAGTCGCCATGTATACCCAGTCAGTCGGTATGATCGAAAGGTTGTTAGCTTGAGAGAGTCGCCAGCTCTTCCTTGTCTTGGCAACGGCCACTGAAGACGGGGGTAATATAAAAAGTCTTTTCCTGGGTCTTCAATTTAACGTTTTTCAGGACCTGGTAGGATAAAATCGGCATTTTTGGAGTCTGTGCTAACATTGCAGAGGTCTACTGACCGTAGGAACCAAGAAAAGACAATCAAATAAAGGCGTCAACGCGATCACATTGTGCCTTAGCCTCTCCAAGCGTCTT
>JARRQQ010000258.1:0-8986 GCA_037381725.1 Sedimentisphaerales bacterium | reverse complement strand
ACACCTGCAACAAGGCTATGCAATATCTTCTCGTGAAGATGGTGCGATCTTTCTCGGGCAAGGCAAAGGTCGCGCCGCCCATCGGGCCTCGCGGAATGATGCTGACCTTGTGTAGCGGGTCCGCGTCCTTGAGCAATGACTGCACGAGCGTGTGCCCGGCCTCGTGATAGGCGGTAATTTCCTTTTCCTTCTGATCGACGACTCGGCTCTTCTTGGCCCGTCCCCAGCGAACCTTATCCCTCGCCTCTTCCAAATCCGCCATCTCGATGAAGTCTTTGTTGGCCATCGTGGCGGCGAGGGCTGCTTCGTTGATAATCGCCGCGAGGTCCGCTCCGCTGAACATCGGCGTCCCTCTCGCCATTCTTTCGAGGCTGATATCGGGACCCATCTTGACCTTCTTGGCGTGAACGCGCAAGATCTCGACACGGCCTTTCAGGTCCGGCAGGGGGATGAAGATTTGCCGGTCGAAACGGCCCGGGCGCGTCAGCGCGTGGTCCAAAATGTCCGCGCGGTTCGTCGCCGCGATCACAATGACCTGGTCATTCGTGTCGAAACCGTCCATCTCGACGAGGATGGCGTTCAGCGTCTGTTCGCGTTCGTCGTGTCCCCCGCCCACGAAGCCGGCGCCGCGTTTTCGTCCGATCGCATCCACCTCATCGAGGAAGATGATGCAGGGCGAGTTGTCCTTGGCTTGTTTGAACAGGTCGCGCACGCGGGAGGCGCCGACCCCGACGAACATCTCCACGAAATCGCTGCCGGAAATGCTAAAGAACGGCACGTCCGCCTGGCCGGCGATGGCCTTGGCGAGCAGCGTTTTCCCGCAACCTGGAGGGCCAACCAGCAGGACGCCACGTGGGATACGACCGCCCAAACGCTGGAATTTCCTCGGGTTCTTCAGAAATTCGATGATCTCGGCGACTTCTTCTTTGGCCTCCTCGACGCCCGCAACGTCCGCGAACGTCACTTTGGCCTTGTCTTTGGCTGCAAGGCGGTGCCGACTTCGACCGAAGGACATCAACATGCCCCCGGCGCCGCCGCGGAGGTTCCGGCCGATAATGAAGTAGAAGAACCCGATCAGCAGAACAAGCGGCAAGACCCATTGCATCTCGTGTCCGGGTGACTGCTCACGTAAGCGTCGGTAAATTCTCCTGTGATTTCTGTTTCCTTGATCGTGACGCTCGCGACGTATCCCTTATCGACGTGGTCGACAAACTCACTCCATGGAACATTATCTATCTTCTGCCACCGTCCAAGCATCACCGTGGCCATGATAATGGCGATGGCGAGAAAGATGTAAGTGAGCGGCCCTCTTCCATAGTGAGGCGCCGGCGGTTTTTTCCCTGGTCGGTTCGGCGGCCCCAGACGCGGCGGCCCCGGTCTTCTGTTTTTGTTATCGGTCATGATTAAATATTTGGCGAATCGCGGTTCAGCTTACGACGCTACCATCTCCTTTCCATGAGTTCTACGATCTTTTGGGCTAGATTGTTTGCGGCAACAGACGAAGCATACTTGAAGTCTTGCATCTGGTAGGGTGAATAACTTGCCGAAGCCAAGACTTCCTGGTGATCGATCAGTAGTTGTCCCGTTTTGAGATTCTTCCAGTCCACTATGGCCCGCAATTCTACTTCTTTTTCGAGAACACTGCCGATTTCCCGGTCGGCGCTGAGGGCGATCTCCGAGATGGATACGATTTGGCCGCTAATGACGGTATCGGCGCGGTCGGCATTGGAGATGATCTTGTACGGTGTATCGACCTCGATGCGTTTGGCCAGGGCATCGGACAAATCGTACTCGACGCCTCTTCGAAAGCTTTGGTTGTCGAACATTTCCAGGCAGACGCTATCGACGTTCTCGGGAAAGAGCGGTTCATTGGAGTACCCGAACATCCCTCCGCATCCGCTCAAACCCAGGCCGCATAGGCACAACCACAAGCCTATTCGTAACAACAGACGCACTTTGGAATCTTGAATGTCGGGCATCGAACATCGAGCATCAGGCATCATGTATCGAAAGCTGAGCATTCCTTTGTTCATTTCTCGGCGGGTGTTTGACGGTTGCCGATCAGATCACGATCCGCGGCCAGCAGTTCCTTCGCCGTCTGCGCCGCCTGCGTGTGCGGCCAGTCGTTTTTGACCATGCGGTAGTAGAGATTAGCCGCCTGCTGGTATCCGGTATACTGGTAATACTGGCCGATACTGAGCTGCTTGTAGGCCAATTCCTCGTCGATCTCGTCCACGATCTTGTCCACGTCCATTTCTCTGGCGTCCACGGGATAGAGCAGCTTGAATCGGGTAAAGGGCCTCTTTGGCCACCGCGCCTGTGCTCCATTGCAGCGAGATTTCCCACCATTTGAGATAGGCCTCGTCATAGAGTTCCCTGTCTTCATAGCTCCTGGCCACCGCCACCGCGGCCTTCGTGCCCAAGTCGCTGTCGAGGCCGACCCGGTCGGTGATCTTCTCCATGATCCTGACGCCCTCCGAGTATCCTTTCAGCGGGATTACCCAGAGCACCGTTTTCTTCCTGCCCGCCAGGTAGGCCGTCGCGATAGTGAACTCTCTGTTGATAGCGGCGTCGCGCAGAGAGGTCCCGGGATGGTCCGTCAGCAGCTTTTCATAGGTCTTAGCCGCCTTGGCGTACTTGTCCTCGATGAAATATGTCTCCGCCTTGATGAAGAGATCCAGGTCGGGCCTCAGGATTTTCGGGAACTCCTCCTGGAGCGAATAGAAGATGTCCTGGGCCGCGTCGATCTCTCCGTTGTCGATAAGCTTGTCCGCTTCGGCCACGGCCTTGGCGATCTTTTCATCGTTTTGAGCCGGGACGGACGTCTGAGCCGGCGTCTCTTTCGATCTCGCGGCCCGGGCTGATCCTGCGGACGGAACCGACAAGGCAATCACCACAGCCAATACAAGAAATCGTAGCGCGTCCTTCAGCATGTCAAAATGTGCTCCAAGCCCTCTATTTTAACATCTACCCAAGCATTAGTAGGCATTATACCTGCTCGCCGGACCATTGCAAACGCGCAGTGCATAAAATAAGATACCGTGGCGCATTTTCCACAGTTGTCGTGAAAGAACTTGTTTTTCCGGCGTCCGAAGGCTATAAGAGACTATCCAAGGACCACGTTCACAGAGCATAAGACCTATGGAGGCACGAAGATGTCGAAGAATGTATTGACCGTTCTGGCGATCGTCGCCGTCGGCTCGAGTGTGATGCTTGTGTCGGGTTGTCGAGCCAAAGGCTCTGGTGTTGTCGGTGAGACAGCCGCTCCCACGCGGCGGATCAGCGTCGAGGACTACGTGGATAAGATGAAGGCCGGCTGGATCGGACAGATGGCCGGTGTTGGATGGGGCGGACCTACGGAATTTCACTATAGAGGCGAGATCATCCCGGAAGACAAGATGCCCGTCTGGAAGCCGGAGATGATCAACCAGTTCAGGCAGGATGACATTTACGTCGAGATGACCTTCCTCCGTACCCTCGAATTGCACGGCATGGACGTTTCGATCCGCCAGGCGGGGATCGACTTCGCCAACAGCGGCTATCCGCTCTGGCACGCCAATAACGAGGGCAGGACGCTTCTGCGCCGGGGTATTGCACCGCCCGACTCCGGCCATCCGGAGTTCAACAAACACGCCGACGACATCGACTACCAGATCGAAGCCGACTACGCGGGGCTGATCGCGCCGGGGATGCCGAACGTGGCGATCCGGCTCGGAGAGACCTTCGGACGGCTGATGAACTACGGCGACGGGCTTTATGGCGGCCAGTTTATTGGTGGGATGTACGCCGAAGCGTTCTTCGAGACGGACATGGAAAAGATCGTCCGCGCGGGCCTCGCGTGTATCCCACAAGGCAGCCAGTACGCCGAGTGCATCCGCGACGTACTCGCCTGGCACCAACAGCATCCCGACACTTGGCAGAAAACTTGGCAGCTCGTCGAGGCCAAGTACCAGGACAATCCTGATTATCGCAGATTCTCGTGCGACAAGGGCGCCTTCAACATCGACGCCAAGATCAACGGCGCCTATATCGTGATCGGCCTGCTCTATGGCAATCGCGACCCCGACCAGACGATCATCATCGCGACGCGGTGCGGGCAGGATTCCGACTGCAATCCCTCGAACGCCGGTGGCATTCTCTTCACCACGATTGGTTTCAAGAACCTCCCCGCGCGGTTCACTTCGGCCCTGGACCCGGAAGGCAAATTCAGCCACACGCCGTACAATTTCCCAACGCTCGTGGAGGTCAGCAAGAAGCTGGTCCGCGAGTCGGTCACGCGCGCGGGCGGAAAAGTGGAAAAGGACGCCGGTAGCCGCGAGCTCTTCGTGATTCCGGTCCGCCAGCCGAAACCGACCCGACTCGAACAATGTTGGGACCCCGGCCCCATCGCCAATTCCAGATTCACGCCGGAAGAAATGGCGAAGATCACGGCTATGGCGGGTGAGGACATCTCCAAAGACGTGACGAAGTTCGCTCCGGGTTGGAAGGTCGCCGCGTGTGGGAAGGAGATGGATCCGGGTTTGCATGAGGAGGCCTTGGGCAGGAAGAACGTTCTGATCACGCATCCGCTCGACCGCCGGACGGGTTGTCAGCTTTCGCGCGTGCTGACGCTCCCCGCGGGCAAGAAGACCATTTTGCGTCTCGCCGTAGGGCACCATCCCCAGGGCGACTGGGCACTGATCGTCGCCGTGGACGGCAAGCAAATCGCCCGGAAAGAGGTCGGCAAGGAAACGGCCCCGGACGGTTGGATACAGACGGAAATCGACCTGTCGAGCTTCGCGGGTAAGAAGATCAAGCTTGAGCTCATCAACCAGCCGACCGGCTGGGCCTATGAGGCTGCCTACTGGGGCGAGATAGCGCTCGTCAACCCGTAACGCGTGCGACTCCTGAGATTCTCACTGCACGCGGGAGTTGTGGAATATGTATAGTCAAGTCGAGGCGGCGAACAAGATCAGCCTTCGGGTTGCCTTGGCAGCCGCTTTCCTGATTCCAGTTTGGTCGAGCTTGCTGGTGGCGAGCGAACGCGCGGACTTGCCCGCTCAAAACCGTTCAGATCGATATTTCATGATTCAGATCGTGGACCGTCAAACCGGCCGGGGTGTCCCCCTGGTTCAGCTTCGCACGACCAACAACATACGGTATTACACGGACAGCAATGGAATCGTCGCATTCTACGAGCCGGGCTTGATGGATAGAGAGGTCTTTTTCTTTATCGAAAGTCACGGCTACGAATTTCCAAAGGACGGATTCGGCTTCCGAGGAACGAGACTTCGGACCACACCTGGCGACAGCGCGGTCGTCAAGATCGACCGGCTCAATATCGCCGAGCGGCTTTACCGGGTGACGGGCCAGGGAATCTATCGCGACAGCATCATGACCGGCCACCCGGTTCCGTTGAAACACCCGGTTCTGGATGGGCAGGTGACCGGGCAGGATTCGGTCTACACGTGCATCTATCAGGGCCGTCTATTCTGGTTATGGGGTGACACGAACAGACCGTCTTATCCTTTGGGCCATTTTGCCACGGCCGGGGCGGTCTCCGATCTGCCCGGAAAGGGAGGTCTGGACCCTTCGGACGGCGTGAATCTCGAATACTTCGTCGACGACAATGGATTTAGCCGGCCGATCTGTCGCTTGAAGGAGAAAGGTCTGGTGTGGCTCGACGGATTGCTGACCATCGAGGACAAACAGGGCCGGCAACGATTGGTCGCCAAATACGCGCGGATGAAAGACCTCGGCCAGGCGCTCGAACGTGGGCTGGTGGTTTTTAACGATGCGACCGGTTCCTTCGAGCGGCTCGTGCGGTCCGGTCCGGCTTTTCTGCCATACGACGATTCGGGCCACGCCTTCGCCGTGGAGGTCGATGGGCACAAGTACTATTACTTCCCCACGCAGTTTCCTCTCTCCGTCCGCATGCGTGTCAGGGCCGAATGGGACGACGTCATCGATCCAAATTGTTATGAAGTCCTCACGTCTCTAAGAACGACGGAACCATGCCGTTGGATCAGCGCCGGAGAATTGACCCATCACGATGCGACCCAAATGCCTTCGCTGATTGAGGCCCTTAAAACGGAGAAAGAAGACACGCGTTTCTATGACGTCATCACGGGCAAGAAAATTCCGCCCCACGCCGGGAGCGTTCATTTCAATACCTACCGAAACAAGTGGATCATGATTATGCACCAGACGCATGGCGACAGTTCTTTTCTGGGAGAGGTCTGGTACGCCGAAGCGGACACGCCCGTCGGGCCGTGGGCTTATGCTCGAAAGATCGTCACTCACAAGAATTATTCCTTCTACAATCCCGAACAACATCCGTATTTCGACCAGGACAGCGGGCGCATCATCTACTTTGAAGGAACATATACAACGACCTTCTCCGGTCCGGCTGAAACCGCCACGCCCCGTTACGATTACAACCAGATCATGTACCGTCTGACCCTTGACGACCCGCGCCTCGTCTTGCCCGTGCCGGTTTATCAAGTCGAGGACAAGCAAAGCGAAAGAGACTATCTATTGCGTGATGGCGTGGAGAAAGCGAGCAAGTGGGACGCTATCGAATCCATCCCCTTTTTTGTCATCGAGCCGGAAAGAGCACCTGACGAGCTTATTCCGATCTACGCTCAGAAGGTCGCCGCCGGGAATAGGCAGACCGTTCGGCTAACGACTGACCGCCCTTCCTCATCCGAAAAGCCACTTTTCTGTGCCTTACCTTCGGACGGCCCGGCGAACGAGACCCCGCAAATCGCGTCCCTCTATGAATATCGCCATCTCGAAACAGGACAATACCGCTATTCCACCGACCCCGCACGGCGCCAAAAAGGATGGATCCGTAAGGGGAAACCAATATGTCGGGTTTGGAAAGCCCCAATGGATTCGGTCCTTCTCGACATCAAGGCAAAGCCATATGACTTTTAGCGTGCCAGGTCTGCGACTTCCTCGGCGCTGAGCACTTCGTCGTAAATACGCACATCATCAATCAGTCCGGCCCAGAAGGCTGACGCATCAAGCGTCTTGCTGGCACCAAAGTACAGGCCACCATTCGAATCGACTCCGCCAACGAGATCGGTATCTTTGGAAACCTCTTTTCCATCAGCGTATAGGTGTCTATGTAAAGCTTCGAAATCATACACAAGACCGACATGGTGCCACTGACCGTCCGTGATCACGGCTTCCGACACCAACGGATCGAACGGCGGATGCATCAACCTCGTCATGAGTCTGCCGTACGACGGGTCCGCCCATAGCCATGCGCATCCAAGCTTCGCATTACGCCCGTCCGAAGTATCTTTCTGGGATATAATCATTTGCCCCCTTGCACCGCCCTTGACCCAGGCAAATACGCTAAATGATCCGGCTGCGGGATCCAGGATAAAGGGTGTGCTGATATAGTCATCGATGCCATCAAGTTCAATTGCTCCGTTGACCATACCCTCAGTGGGTTTCCAGGTTGGATTGCCATGAAGCGTTCCATATTTGTCACCGACATTTTCATAGGCAACATTGCCTTGGTCCTCATCCAGCTTCCAATATGCAATCGGCTGAAGTTCTTTCAGTAGGTACTCGGCAAAAACCATTAAATCTTTATCATCCACAACACCATCACCAAATGGAAGTGGTGCAATGTCACAGGAGGATTCGTCTTGGTTCCAATATTGAGCCATTTTTCGCAGATCCTTCATATCCACCTTTCCATCTCCATTGAGATCGAGGATGGGTAATATTTGAACTTGCCATATGTCCGCAATACCTAATGATCCGGGACGGTTGGAGACGAAGTATAGGATTGAACCGTCGGCTGAGAGAGTAGGCCAGCCTTGTTGATAAGATGTGCTAACCGGGGGGCCAATATTAACGGCTATGCTCCAATCATCTTCTAGTGATTCACGTGTGGCGACGTATATGTCTCTGCGACCGGACCGCTCAGAGGCGAAGAAAAGCGATAGACCATCAGGCGAGATTTCCGGCCAACCAGCTCCGGAAGGACCATTTACTGAAGGGCCAAGTACTACCAGTGAACTCCAAGGATCTTCTTTCGTTGGCCTAGTAGCCATCCATATGTTGCGATAACCAAATCCACCAGGGCGCATAGAGTGAAAATAGAGCGAAAGTCCGTCGGTTGAGATACTTGGATCCCAATCATCATATGAACTATTGACCACAGGCCCGAGATTAGTCGGTGGTTCCCATTCATCCTCCAAACTCGTACGTTTCGTAATCCACAAATCACTTCCTCCATACCCTCCAGACCGTGTAGATTGGAAGAAAAGCGACAATCCATCTGCCGAGATATCAGGACTGCCAGCGTTCGGACTATTGACGCTTGGCCCAAGCTTGACCGCCTGTTTCCATGGATCTCTTTTTGTCTCTCGAGTTGACACCCATATAAAATCATCTCTACTGAAATAAAGTGACAAGCCATCCGAGCGGGATAGGTGTACCAAAAGTGAAGTCCCCTTTGGCTATATAAGCATTAGTAAGTACAATGGAAGCTAATACTACAACAAGCAGCATTGCCCCGGCCCACCGTGAGCGCGAGGTCTTTTCGTAATCAGCAATCATCTCAATTCTCCTTTCAATTTGACATTGTTCCTCTAATATGCCTGCCACCGAGGGCAGGTAACGCACCTGTGAGAAACTCTCCAGAAGACTAACGATGGTTCGGCCATATTTGGGCGGCTCATCCGGGTCCATCGTCGAAATTGCCAGTGTATCGCAGGCCATCTCGCGATCCGCCCGCATCCGCCTGGACGCAAACCACATTAAGGGATTAAACCAATGCACAACCTGCAAGAGCGCCATCAGCCAGCTCAGATAGATGTCACGCTGTTTGAGATGAGCCAATTCGTGGATGAAAATATAACGAAGCGCATCATGACCGAACGTTTCGAGCATGCCTTGAGGCAGAAGAAGCGGGGGCGGACAAAACCAAACAAGGCCGGGCTTTTGATCCGATCACTGACAACTACGCCGATGATGGTCTGGA
>JARRQQ010000257.1:734-7754 GCA_037381725.1 Sedimentisphaerales bacterium | reverse complement strand
TGCCTTCGGGAGTCATGGGCGGCGTCTTGGCCTTGTTAGGTTCGGTAAGGACGCCGCTCGTGTAGAAGGCGATGGCATCATACTGATCGAGATCGCCATCGAAGACCCGGCCGTCCTTGGTGCAGACGACGTCGAAGCCATACCGTTGGCCCAACTCGGTGAGAGTCCTGTCGGAGATGCTGGGCTTGCCATCCTTGACCTTGACGGCCTCGTGCTCGTAGCCGGCCGAGCGCGTAAAGTACAGAACTTTCTGGCGTTTCTTCTCGGCGGCGCCGACCCAGTGGAATGGAAACGCCGAGGCTCCCAGCACGGCGGCGCCGGCTACTCGGAGCATGTCCCGACGGTCCATGCTGAATCCGTTGCCATTGGAATAGTTGAATGTTTTGCTTGTGTTCGTTCTTGAAGCCATCAGTTTTTTGCACCTCCAAATGCGTTGTTTCTTCACCTGTTTGGGCTTACTCAATCATCCTATCATCCAAATCTCAGGCCGATTGTCCACAAAATTCCAGCCCGAAATCGCTTCAAGGACATCGGGCACGGAACAGGCCTTCATCATTGACACTCGTGAGTCGGCGCCGTATATCATCCGTTGTTGAGAATGGTCTCTTAAGGGGTTCTTCAATAGGGAGCGATCATGAGGACGTTACGGCTTGCATCCATGAGCATTGTGCTAATCTGCGGCTGCGTGACGAGGGCGGAAATGACGAAGCCGCATACCTTACTTTTCAGCCCGATTACGCCGGAATATTTGCAGGATACGACGGCCGAGTGGAAGGTGACCGGCTTCGATGGTTTTCTGCTGTCGCGCATCATGCACGACTGGTCGAGTGACGTTTGGGCGACCGATGGCGACGCCACAACGCGCGGCGCGGACGACCAGACCTTCATGAAGGTCAAGGCTTGTAATGATGCGTGTCGCAAGCAGGGGATCACGGACAATTTTATCAAAGTCGCTTTTTACAGTCACGTTCCCCTCTGGACCGATGACGCCGCCTGGGAAAAGTGCAACGAGAATTTTCGCCAGGCCGCTCGATTTGCCAAGACGACCGGTTGCAGAGGCATCGCGCTCGACATCGAATACGTCGGTGAGCAATACAATCTCGATTGGGACGGGTACGATTATCAGGGATACACAAGAGTCGAGCTGCGCCAAGCGGCTGTCAAGCGTGGCCGTGAACTCGTGCGGGCCATGTTAGAAGGCTACCCGGATATGGTGTTCCTCACCTTGCCCGAAGGTATTCGTTACTACGGGCCGCTGGCGACCGACCTTTTCGTCGGCATGGTTAAAGGCATGGCGGAAGCGGACGCGCCCGGCGGACTTCATCTTCTAACCGAACATTCTTACAAGATGGTCTCGACGCTCGGCCTGATTCACTACGTTTACAGCCTGGAGACCAAAATCCTGAGCAATCTGGATGAATCGACGGCGAAATATTGGAAGCGAGAATGTTCCATCGCTCTAGGCGGCTGGCCGCTTGGGTACTATCGTGACATCCGGGACGAAAAGGGGAACCGGATAGGTTACAGTGGGCGCGTCGAGAAGTTCGGAGATCGGCTCGTCGGCTCTTATGCGGACAAGAGCAGTAACTATTCGCCCGAAGACTTCCGAAACCAGTATGCAGGGATGTTGCTGGGCAGCGGGAAGTATTGCTGGATCTACGGTCACGGCGCTACGTGGTGGCACTTCACGCCGGCAGACGTGTCCCGCTACGGCGAGGTCAGCAACTCAACGTTGCCCGTGGATGACCGGTTGGATGAATTCAAAGCCGTCCTGAAAGAGAAATGGATGGCTTCCGACAGGATGAGAGATTTGGGTGAGAAGGTCAGGGGACATGAATCGGACGAGTTTGTGCGTATGTTGGGTTTTGTGGAACGATTCAAGGTGATCGGTCCGTTCGGGGGCAAGGGAATCGATATCTTCAATGAGGTCTTCCCGCCGGAAAAACAGATCGACTTGAATGCATCGTACGCCGGCAGCGCCGGCCAAGTGCGTTGGCAAACGCTCTCGACGGATCCTACGGGATACCTGGACTTCGCGGACCACTTGTCACCAAGTGATTGGGTCTGTGCCTATGCGTACTGCACGGCAAGCAGTCCACAAGCTCGCTCGGCGCAGATTCGCCTGGGCAGCAACGACACGGCCACACTCTGGTTCAACGGCGAGAGAATCCTCTCCAAGAATGGGGAACGTTCCGCCTCGCCGGATACTGACATTGTGCCCGTCCGCATCAAGACGGGCGAGAACACGATTCTCATCAAAGTCTGCAATACCGAACTCAACTGGGGCTTGTACTTGCGCATCTCCAACGACAACGGCACCGCCGCCGAGCATTTGACATTTTGGCCGTAAGAGCGCTGGGCCGTACGGCACCGACAAAGAAATTCTCGATTGCAATCAGCAGTAGACAACTATCGCCAGGGATATGAGTCGCTTGACTCTCGAACGATCTCTCGGTCAGGCAGTTTCTCGATGAGGATGGCGCTATTCGGCCGGGTCGCTGCGTGTCTTTCGGTTCCGAGACTGACCGAGCCTTTGTTCACTGCGAGACCCGTTCCTTGATCGGTGCTCTTGATCTCCATCGTGGCGGATCGAGCGGGATCGAGCTCGGCGGCAATCGACCAGGGGCCGACGCGAACGGTTTGATGGTCGAGCCTATCAGACGAGTCGAAAGCGCGTTCATTCCCTTTGTCCAAGACCTGTATGATGGCCAGATAGCGCATCTTCTTGGTCTTCTCCAGCGGTGACACCGCCGCATGCCATTGGTCGGGATATTGGATGACGCTACCTCCGGAAGTTTTCTTTCGCCAGTTCAGGGCCGGGGGATCAAAGCGATTGTGAACATCGAAAGTCAAGGGAACCGCCGCAAAGAAATCAATCCGATTGCGAGCGGACGAAGCTGTCGCGGCCAAGCGGTTCTTAGACGGGTCGGCTGTTATTTTGGCCGGACAATGCAGCAACCAGGACCACTGGGCAGGGTGATCGGCTTCGAGTTCATCGTATATGACCACAGTCGAAGGTCTCAAAAACGCAACGTGCCGGCGAAAGAGGGTCAGCCCGGCATTGCCATAAGCGTGTGAGGCGTCGCCGAGGCAATAAGTGATCTGCTGGCCGTGCAGGTATCGAGCTATCCAGCCGTACCCGTCCGGAGTCCCTATGGACTGTCCCTTGTTGTCGATCAAGATGGTGTCGTGTCCACGCGAGTGCTTATACCACCCCTTAAAGTGAGCGTCGCCGTAGGCAATATAATAGCCGGAGTTGGCGAACAGGCGGTTTCCCCCGAAGAGAATGTTGAAAGAGTTTTGATCTGCGTGAGCGTGGTTGAATGATCCGAAAGGACTGGAACGGAAGGCCACCATAAGATTTTTGGTGGGATTGGCAAGGTCCGTGTGCATGGCCACCTCGCCAATGTCATTGAACAGCCGGGCCTGAGGCAAATCGAACGGCTTGCTGACCGGCGCCGGAGAATCGTCCCCGGCTCGCAGCCGGAGCCATCTTAGAGAACCGTCGGCTTCAAGTTTGGCCCGGAGCGGCTTGAGCGATTCGCGGACGTACCATCCGGCGCATGGATCGTCGAAATGTTTGCCGAGAAGGTCGGTGAACGCCAGCCGGGATATGGGCGGCAACTGCCTTCCTTCACACCCGTCGCCGAAACCATCGGGAGCCGAGCCGGGCGGCCATGTGTAGATCATGTAATAGATCACGTTGCGATACCAGGGATGAGCGAAAAAGTCCACACCAGTGAGCTGCTTAAAGAACGTGGGGATCGAGATAAGGGTAACGAAATTCGTGCCGAAGTAGTTGTTGCCGTTTGCCCAGCCGCCGTCCTGGCCGCCCAACAGAGGCACCCGGGCAAGCCACAGCTCGTAGACGTAAGAGGCCCATAGGTCAGCCTGCTCGACCTCGCCCAGCGTGGCAAACGCGGCTTCTGTAAATTCATGCAAGATGTGTTGCCAGATATGGGCGGAAAAGACTCTCGTTTCGAGGTTGTTCCGCCAACTGTTGAACATCCTGCCGGCGCGGAAGGCAATGGCACTTTGAAGCTCGGATTTCTCCTGAGGCGTCAGCAGGTCAAAGCAAGAGTCGTATGGCACGACCATGGCCCGAAGGCACGCGCCGTCAGCAAAATCACTTACTTTGCGGCCGGTGACCCCCTCGGGATCAAACCCGGCCACGTGGGTCGCGTAATGAATCGCCTGGCGTCCATACTCACTGTCGCCCGTGATGATATAAGCCTTGGCGAGAGTCTCAGCCGCTTGGGAGAGCCGGTTTCCCAGAGCCTTGCTGGCCCATTTGGCGTAATTTCTTTGCTCGTACGCGTTTGTGCCTTTCTGCCGAGGTGTTGCCGAGCTTTCCCGTGGCGGCTCGCGCCCGATGAGCTTGTCGGCGGCGGTGACAATCAACTTGGCTTGTGGTGAGCTTTTCATACGCTGACGAAAAGGAACAAGCTCCGGGGTCGTTATGAGGATTCGAGGGTGGCCGGTCGGGCAGGCGGAGAGCATTTGCTTTGACGCCGGCGTCGCATAAGTCCTGGCTGAATCGGAAACGATGAAGCGATAGGTCTTCGACTTGTCCCGGATTTTTCCATTTTTCAAGACCTCATAGGACCAATACCACGTGCCGGGTGTGAGTCTTGTATGTGGATTGAAAATAGCCCAGCGCAATTCGTCGGATTTGATGGTTTTGTCGGGGCCAAATGCGCGGTCCTGGGAGAGACGAATCCGATAGCGGACGTCTTTTCCTTTCTGCGCGGGCCACAGAAGTGAGGGGGGATTGACTTCGACCGCGGTGTTGTCCGAGGGTTGAGCCGTTCGTCTTGTGGCTGGGTGGATGGCCTGGGGGAAGGGACGAGTTTGTGCTGCTTTTGCCAAGCACATGGTGGACACGGAAGGCAGGATGATCGCACAAAGGTATATTGCGGTCTTTCGGGTACGTGTCGGGCTGTAGACCATTTGTGATCCTTTTGAACTTTTGGATTGTCGCTGCTAGAGTTGCGTGACCTTCAGGTTGTCCCACCACAAGTCCGTGTGCCACGTTCGAAAACCAATAATGCCTGATATATGTTCGGGATTGATTTCATCGCCGCTCTTATCGAGGTAGACGACCCCGTCCACGGCGTAGGTGATCCTTTTGTCCTTTTTCGTAACCGTAACGTGGTAGGTCTTGTTCTGTTTACATTCGTAGGCGAAGTTCTCTTGGAGGAGGTTGAATCCGGGATCGTCGCGCAGCCGAAAACGTGCCTTATTGGGATTGCCGTTGGCCAGGAATGTGAAAACGTAGCCGTTCAGCTCGTGGTACGTGCCATATTTCCCATCGGCTCGTTTCTGCTTCGATTGCTCCAGCGATACGCCCGAAGGATCGGAGAACAAAAAGAAGAAGTTGACGTTGTTCTTGTCACCGTCGGACGCGAGGATATGGGCATCGAACTCTACGCGAATGTCACCGGAGAAGGTTTTGTTCAGCCAGATCGTAGAGGCGTCGTAATCTTCGCCGTTATTGTCGAGATTGGCGTCGGCCCGGAGATAACCGTTCTCGATACGGACGGCTTTGCTTCCTTCGTGCCACCAGCGGGCGGGCAGCGTCGAGCCGTCGTTGTAAGAATCGAAGTTTTCTTGAAACAGCACCTTCTCGCTTAACACCGGCGACGATGAATGACAAGAGGCCATGATCGCCAGTAGCGGTCCGATCACGAATAGACTTTTAGTCTTCATATCCTCCATCAATCCCGAAGTATTCTGTCATCGAGATCAATTATTCTGCTTTGTCTCCACGCTATTTCTTACACAACGAAAGCCGTAAATGTCGTATCCGAAGCAGACGTCGGCGTAGCCGGGCGCTTCGTTGTAGCGGTAGCCGGAGCGGCAGCACTCGGCGCTGGAATTCCACGCGCCGCCGCGCAGGACTTTGGTGTCGCCGGCCTCGGGGCCTTTTGGGTCGTCCTTGGGGCTTTGCTGGTAGTAGTCCACTTGATAGAAATCGTTGCACCATTCCCAGACGTTGCCGCAAATGTCATACAATCCCCAGGCGTTGGCCACGTGTTCAGGTCGTAGCACGGTTGAAGGCCCTCCGCTTCGGAGCGTGCGTTGCAGTACCTTACGGCGTCGGACCAGCGGATCTGCTCGACGGGATTTTTGCTCCCTTTCCAGCGTGAAGGATTGTCGTTCATCAGTTTCTCGTATTGCTCTTGAGTGACCAGGTGCGTGTCGATGAGAAAAGCGCTCACGGAGACTTCATGCGGCTTCGCGTCCACTTCCTCCTCGTCTCCCATCACAAACGAGCCGGCGGGAATCTGGACCATGCCCGCCTGAGCTTGGCTCGCTCCACTTGATCCCGAGTCGGTTTTCGTTTGCTTCGGAGCTTCTTCCGGCGATTTGCGTTTGCAGCCGCCAAGCAGAGCAAAGGTTGTGAATATGACGATCACGGTATAGAAATAGTGTTTCATCATGACGTCCTTATTTCCAATATCACGTTCGATTCATGAGGATTCTGTGTCACCTCAGTACGGACTCGGCTATCGAGAGCCGGGCCACGAGTCACTTGTCATCCTGATTCTCTAAAACCCTGCATCCTGATAGCGGGTATCCTGATAACCTTTCTCATTGCGAATAGTCCGGCCATATTTCGTAGCCGTCCGGGTTTTTGAGACATTGTCTGGCGCGCGCCCGAATCTGCCGGGCGAGTTCGACAGCCGCCGGCTGGCCCACGCACTGATAGCCGGCCTGCTCCAGCAGCTTCCTCGTCAAGCGGTGGCACTGACCGACGAGGTCATCCTGGGCGCCGCCCATCCCTCGCCATTTCTTGCCGAGCTCCAGGTAGGCAGGCAGGTTTTTCGGGTCTTTTCTCTTCGTCAGAGCCTTCGTTTGCTGGGAGAGCTCTCCCATGTAGGCGAGTGACTTGATATTCTCGCTCACGCGCTCGCGTTCGAGTATAATCTCCTCTGCGATTTGCTCCATGCTGTCGAGATAAGACTTCAGTTCCGGATTGGACCTTTTGGCCTGGTTGAGGAAATCCACCATCTCGTG
>JARRQQ010000257.1:0-724 GCA_037381725.1 Sedimentisphaerales bacterium | reverse complement strand
AAGAACGCCATGTCGTCGACCGCGCCGTCGACGTACTCGGCCCGCCGCACTTCGTCACCGGCCTGGAAGACGGCCTGGATGGCCTCGGTGCAGCCGCACGTGCAAGCCCGCAGAACACCCGCGCCGCCGCGCCGGTGATGGGTCCGCGGCGCGCGGCCCGGGACGTCGAGTATCCTATCGGATGTCTGGCGGCCGAGCGTTTCCTTTATGATATCGACGGGCGACGTGACCGATAGGGGGGTATTCTGTCGTTCTAGGAAATAGATGACGGATTCGCCTTTGGGCAGTACTCTCTTGCTCATGTGGTAGAACGTCTTGTCCCCGTCGAACCAAACCGGGTAGATGTAGGCGCCGATGACCGGCCGCCAGATTCTCGGCAGGCGGGATTGCCTGAATTTGTAAGTCGTCTGCACGCCGCCTTCGTTCAGTTGCGTAACCCACCGCGCCGGGAAAGGTGGTTTCCAGTCCACGGTGACGTCCTTTTCCAGATAGGAAGCGGTCAGATCCTCTCTGTGCCAGATGCCCGGCGCGCTCAGCACGGCGAGATAAATGCCCTTGCCGTCGTTGTTGATATCAAGGGATTCGATCAGACGCGGCTGTCGTTGCTCGGCGCCGAGCGCCAGCGTCGTCTTTTGGCTGCCATCGGGCCAAGTGACGACCAGCATGTGGTCGCGTCCATCGAGCAATCCTATGAATGAGTCGTCACAGGGCAGGCTAAGCTTAT
>JARRQQ010000256.1:0-6318 GCA_037381725.1 Sedimentisphaerales bacterium | reverse complement strand
GGCAAATCTGCTGGCTCAGGTGGCCCAGGGTTTCCAGGCCCTTTTCCGGGACCTGCAAGAGCAATGGGACAAGCAGATTCTCGTGACCATGACCGAGTTCGGGCGGACCTCGAAGGAAAACGGCAGCGGGGGCACCGACCACGCCCATGCATGCGTCATGTTCGTAGCCGGAGGCCGGGTGCGGGGTGGCGTGTATAACTGCCATGCCTCGACGTGGTCTGAGGGGGACCTGTTCAGCGACAACGATCGATATATAAGAAGGAAAACCGATTACCGTGCTGTTTTCGGTGAGATCTTCATGCGTCATTTCGGGGACAGCCGTCAAGTGCTCGATCAGGTCATTCCAAGTTACGCCCAGGCGGCCCAGGATAATCCTGCCGACTTCAAGTTTCTCAATTTTCTCCCAGCGGCCTAGCCTCCGCTCGCCATCTTTTTTCTATTTGTTGACTTGCACGCCCGGCTGAGAACGAGTAAGATTATCGGTTTTGGCCAAGCTTTCCAAAGTCGACCGGGGTATGCGGCGGTCAGGTCATAAACGGAGAGCATCTTGAGGCCTTCGTGAATTAGAGGCTTTGTGACAGATTCGAGGATTTGATTCTATGAAACAGATAATTGAAGAAGTCCTACAGGCTGAGGAGAGGGTCAGCGCCGCGCTCAAACAGGCCCGAGAAAAAGCCGCGGAGATCGTTCGCGCCGCCGAAAAGGAGACGTCGGAGAAGGTCGCGGACGCCCGCGAGAAGGCCCGCGAGATCATGCAGACGAGGATTGAAGAGGCAAAGAAGGAGGCGGAGCACATCCGGGGAGAAAAACTCAAACAGATGAACCAGGAGAAAGACGCTTTACTCAAAAGTAACCCCGATGCGACAAATGCCCTCGTCGACGAGATTTGCCAAATCGTGTTGAACACAGGCGATTTATGATTTGTGAATTATGATTTACGAATTGAGTTGAAGCCGGGGAGTGAGCCACAATCATAAATCGAAAATCGTAAATCAAAAATCGAAGACCTATGGCCGGACCGTTGTCGAAATATGCTTTTATTAACGCGAAGCTCCGGGCGCGGATCAGCAGGATTTTGCCTGATGAGACGTTCGCGGAGTTGGCAAGGGCGCCGTCTCTCGACGCGGCACTGATCCTTCTGCAGGAAACGCCCTTTGCCCGGCTTCAGGAGGTGTACTCCAAGACGGGCGATTTGAGACAGGCGGAAATGGAGCTGCTCAAGGACGAAATAGAGCTTCATCGAAGCCTCAGGCAACATCTCCATCCCGATTCGCTCCAGCTCGCGAATGCTCTGTTAATGCGGTTTGAAATTGACAACCTCAAGAATGCCATCAGGATCTACTTCGAGAGAAAGGTTCGCAAACAGCCGGCCGACGCCGACGTGCACTACATTCTGTACGAGCGCATCGTTCATGACATCCCGATGGACGTCATCGTCAACGCCGAGAGCTTCGAGGAGATTGCGGGCGCCTGCGAAGGGACCCCCTACAACCAGATCATCAAGAAATACAGTCATACGGTTGAATCGGAAAACTCTCTGTTCCGCATGGAGGTCGCCTTCGATCACTACTATTACGACAACCTGCTCAGTGCAATTGACAAGCTGGACCGGGCGGACCGCATGATCGCACTGAGGCTGACCGGCGTCGAGATCGACCTGCAAAACATAAACTGGATCATCCGGTTCAAGAATTTCTACGACCTCCCGCTGGAGGCGGTCCTCGCGGCTATCGTGCCGGGCGGATTCAATCTTGACAAAGGCATTATCGATGAGCTATATAGCGCCCAAAATGTAACGGCGGCGCTTCAGGGCTTCGTCAAGAGCAAGTACCCGGGCCTTTCGGCGCTGCTGGCTTCCCAGACGCCGGACAGCACCTCACGCCTGCTCCTGATCGGCCGGATACTCGAGGAGATTATGAAGCACGAGGTCCACCGTATCCTCTCCGGATACCCCTTTACGATCGGAATCATCCTTTCGTATTTCATACTGAAACAAAATGAGCTAAAGAAAATCAGGACGATTTTGAATGCGAAACATTACGGTATAGAACAGGGACGGATCGAGAGCATGATGTGATGTTCACCACTGAGATGGTACAACTTTTTGCCGTGGTGCTGGGGAAAGACAGCGATCGCGTCTCTGAAGCGCTCCTTCGCGAAGGGGTCATGCAGTTTATTGACATCTCGGAGATCGAGGTTCAAAAGCCCGACCATCTGCCGGCGGCCAAAGCCAAGATTTCCCTGGCGGAAATATCCGAGTTGAGAAAGCGAATCGAGGGTTTCCTGTACGCGGGGGGTATTGTCCCGTCGGCGCCGAAAGAAACGGACCTGCTCAATCGCAAGTCCATTGACGTAGAGAAGGAAAGGAGTCACGTCGATCAAATCGACGGAGAGCGTGAGAGTCTCAGGGAAAGACAGCGGACGCTCCAGCAGGAATTGCTGAAACTCGAAGACATCCGGCGGCAGGTGGAACGCTACGGTACGGGCTTGGTCGACGTCGCCGTCCCAGCCAGACACTCGTTTATCTCCATGCAAATCGGGAAACTGCCCGCGTCGAACGTCGAGCAATTCGAAGATGGCCTGAAGGACCTGCCTTCGCTGAATATTTCAATGGGCCAGGAAACGGACGTGGCCCATCAACTCCTGATCTCGATGAAGAGAGACGGTGAACAGATTCAAAAGTTGCTCACGAAGGTGGGATGGACAAGGATTGAGCCGCCCGATGAGTTGCGGTCGGTCAAAAAGGACGTCTTCAAAGAGCTTTCAGAGAAGCTCAAGACGCTATCCGAAGAGCAACTCCAGGTCGAAAAGAAGATCCACGACCTGGTCAAGAATGAAGAGAAGCGCCTCATGGAGGTCTGGATCAATTTGCGAGTCAACGAGCTCATACACCTGATTCAGGGCAATTTCAAATCCTCCGCGAGAACGGCCATTTTCACGGGTTGGCTTCCTTCGTCGAAAAAAGACCGGCTGACCCACAGGATAAAGGAAGCATGTGAAAATCGCTGCTACCTCGAATGGAACGAGGCGAGGAGCCAAGCCGCCGTTGAAGGCGAAGTCCCGGTTCGCTTCAACAACCCGAAGTTCCTCGGGCCCTTCCAGATGCTGGTCAGCAATTTCGGCGTACCTGAGTACGGCACGATCGATCCGACGCCTTTCGTGATGCCCTTGTACCTGTCCATGTTCGGGCTTATGTTCGCCGACGTCGGACAGGGTTTGGTCCTGGTCCTCCTCGGCATTTTGGGCATATTCTCTCTACGGAAGAAAGAACAGAAGGCGGGCTTCTACCAGCTCTCGTGGCTCATCGTCTGGTGTGGTCTTTCGTCCGTACTTTTCGGCGCTCTGTTCGGGTCCTGCTTCGGTATGCGCCTTTTCAGGCCGCTCTGGTTCGATTTTCACGGGATCGTCTCCGGCCACGTCGAGCACGAGTCCGTCGTCAACGATGTTTTCGACGTATTGGCCATTACGCTGTATTTCGGCATCGCCGTGATCTTCCTCGGCCTGCTGTTCAACTGGATCAACATCGTTCGGACCAGAAAAAACTGGATGGAGTTCGTCTTCGACAAAGGCGGCATCCTTGGCGGATGGATCTACGGCGGAGGCATTTACATCGCCGCTTACATGGTGGCGCACGACTATAAACAGTTCCCACCAAGCCCGATCCTGTTTATCCTGGCCGGGCTGCCTGCGCTGCTGTTGTTCGTGAGGGAGCCTTATCACTACCTCAAGCATGGGAAAGGGCCGTCCGACAAGGGCTTTAGCATTTTCACGGTCCTCAATTTCATTATGGGATGGCTCGTCGAGCTCCTTGAGATATTCAGCGGGTATCTCTCGAACACGCTGTCTTTTATGCGAGTAGCCGGACTGGGCATCGCACACGTTTGTCTGATGATCTCCTTTTTCACGCTCGCGGGCATGACGTCGGGATTCTTTTCGGTGTTCATTCTCGTACTCGGCAACATCCTGGTCATCGGCCTCGAAGGGCTTTCCGCCGGCGTGCAAGCCCTGAGGCTTAACTACTATGAATTCTTCACGAAGTTCTTTCATGGGACGGGAAAACTCTACACGCCTATTTCGCTGAACAGTAGTCACAGATAAGTCTGAAAGGAAGGAATTCTATGGATGCACCTGCAAGAGAACTGAAACGGCACATAACCCAGAGCATCATTCTTCTTTTTGCAGTGATGGCCATCACGGGCACGCCGTTCTGCGCCAATGCCTTCGCAGAGATGTCCACCGCCGCGGGACAGACGATAGAACCGGAAATGTCCTCGACCAAAGCCGACGTCATGAAATACGGTCTTGTGGCCGCCGCCCTTGCTTTCGGCCTGGGCGCCGTCGGCGCCGGCATTGCGATCGCGCACGTAGGTGCCGCCGCGATTGGGGCCGTTGCGGAAAAGCCGCAGATTGCAGGCCAGGCGTTGATCTTTGTGGCGTTGGCTGAAGGGCTTGTCATCTTTGGTTTCATCACGGCCTTGATGATTCTCGGTAAAGTGTAGGGACAAAATGAGATATTCGATCATCGGCGATGAGGATACCGTTCTCGGATTCAAGATGGTGGGCGTCTCCGGAAAGGTCGCTACGGACGCGGACGAAGCGAGACGCGCTTTTGACGCGATGCTTGAGGATCGAGAGAACTGTATCATCATCATAACCGAGCGCGTGGCGGATATGATACGTTCCACGGTAGACAGGTTCCTGTTTACCGAGAATTTTCCGCTCATCGTGGAGATTCCCGACCGGAACGGTCCGAAGCCGGGCAAACTTGGAATCAGGGAGATGGTCAATGCCGCTATCGGATTGAAGTTGTGAGACCGCCGGAAAGAAGACGGCATCGAAAAGGTACAAGTATCAATGGAACCTGTAGAAAAAGAGAAGGCCGCGTTGATCGCGGGCATTGAAGAGGATGCTCGCGTCGAAGAGAAGAAGATCATTGAAGATGCCGAAACTCAGGCGGCGGAGAAGAGACAGTACGCCGAGAAGAAGGTCGAATCCATCCTGGACGAGGCCAGGGAAAAAGCTCAGGAACAGGCGAAAGTCGTAAAGCGAAAGATCGTCTCAGGCGTGGATTTGGAGATAAAGCGGATGTCGATGCGAACTCGCGACGCGATCATGCAGGGCATCCTGGACCGGGTCGAGAAGAAACTCGACTCGATGATCCCAAACGCGGAATACAAGTCCGTGCTGATCGACTGGCTCGCCGAAGCCGGTGTCGGCCTGGGTGCCGAAGCCGCGGAGGTCAATGCCTCTGAAAAAGAACGGGCGCTGATGGATAACGACCTCCTCTCACAGGCGGCGGAAAAAGCCCACGCGGTAACGGGCAAGCAAGTGACGTTGACGTTGTCCGATGCGCGGCCTTTGAAATCCCAGGGCGTTGTGCTGACCGCTGCGGACGGACATACCGCCTTCAACAATCAGGTCCGAACGCGAATGCGGCGACGCCAGCGGGAAATTCGGGCGATGATCTACGACGCGTTGTTTACTGAAGATCGAAAAGAATAGTTATGGCAGACAGAATTATAGGTCGCATTAAGCGAGTGAACGGCCCCGTCATCGAGGTCATGGGCATCACGGACGCCGAGATGTTCGAGCTGGTCCGCGTCGGTGAGGAGAACCTCATCGGCGAGCTCATCAAGCTGGAGAAAGACAGCGCCGTGATTCAGGTCTACGAAGACACGACGGGCATCGCCCCCTACGATCCCGTCTACGGCGCGGGGATGCAGCTTTCCGTGGAGTTAGGCCCGGGAATGATCGGCACCATCTATGACGGCATCCAGAGACCTCTCGAATCGATCCGGCAGGCTTCGGAAATCTTTATCCCCCGGGGCGTCAGTGTCCCCTCGTTAAATAGAGAGAAGAAGTGGCATTTCGTTCCTTCGGCAGCCCAGGGTGACAAGGTTTCCGGAGGTGCGATTCTCGGCACGGTTCAGGAAACCGAGAATCTCGTTCACAAGATTCTCGTTCCGCCGACGGACAACGGCGTTCTCGATTCCATCGTGGCGGAGGGTGACTATTCCGTAGAAGACGTCATAGCCGTATTGAAGACAGACGACGGGCAAACCCAAGACCTCTTTCTCATGCACCGGTGGCCTATCCGTGTCCAGCGTCCGACGCAGATGCGTCTGGCGCTCGATATCCCGCTGATTACGGGCCAGCGCGTCATTGACACGCTCTTTCCCGTGGCAAAAGGCGGAACGGTCTCTATCCCCGGCGGATTTGGCACGGGCAAGACCATGACGCAACAGGCCGTCGCGAAATGGTGCAACGCCGACCTGATTGTCTACATCGGTTGTGGCGAGCGAGGCAACGAAATCACCG
>JARRQQ010000255.1:0-15779 GCA_037381725.1 Sedimentisphaerales bacterium | reverse complement strand
GTGATGGACCGAAGCCGACGGGTCAGGAACGTTGTGGCGGGGAGGAGTTGGGGTGCATGTTTTGCATTTCGGCGTAGTCTTTCATTGCTGCCGCCACTACGGCCAGGGCTTCCTCGCGACCACCGACACCTTTTGTCACTACCGGGTTGGTCCCCTCGGGCGACATTTTGTACGTCGAGAAATAGTGGAGTAGCCGATCCGAAATCGCGGCGGGCAAGTCAGAGACGTCGTCGATCTGGCTCCACATAGCGTCCTTGTCCATGACGGCGAGAATCTTGTCGTCGGCCTGTCCGTTGTCGAGCGTCCGCAGTACGCCGACAACCCTGGCCGTGAGCACGATTTCGGCGCGATTGATCGGGCGCTCGGTGATGACGCAGATGTCGAGCGGGTCGCCGTCTCCGGCGCTTGCGTCGGTCGAAAGCTCGGCCACGTGACGCGCACAATAGGTCCTCGGAACGAACCCATAAAGCGTCGGCGGCAGGGACGACCCGAGTTGCGGCCGGTCGACTCTGAGATACCCCGTGACTTTGTCCAACTCATACTTCATCAGATCGAACGGCGTGATCTCGATGAAGGCATTGACCCGCTCCGGCGGCGCCGGTCCCGCGCTCAAGCCGTGCCATGGATGAGGACGATGGCGCCAATACACCTGTTTGCGTTCCGCATCATTTGCCGTGTTCATACAAGGGACTATCCCACAAACCCAGCGCAGTGGAAATAAGGGAATTGCTCATTCACATCGCGTGCTTTCCTTAGTCGAGGTACCCGGTCTTTTCTTGGGTGTGGTGTCATTGACTGATGGTACGTGCGGTCTCGACGATTGGCGATTCACCACCGAACCACCCAGGTGCCCGCCAGCCGGTCGTGCAATCCGCGATTGGGATGAACGACGGCATAGACCGCGGCGCCGATCCATATCGAAAGCAAAACCAGGGCGCAAATGGAAGCGATACCTTCGGCCCTTTGCATCAACAACGAAGCCACCAACAACATCGGAACGAGCAGTGGGAGCCAGACGATCGCCCAGCGTTTCAGCAGCGTTCGTCTGTTAACGCGTTCTCCCTTGCCGTTAACCACCGCCAATCTAAAAATGGCGTGAGCGGAAGTATTACGAAACGCGAATTCCACCAGTTGAACCAGGGCGATGACTCCGAGTACCACCAGAGGAGAAACAACGACAATCTCGCCCAGATAGTCATTCCACGGCTTATCATGATAGCGTCCGACAAAGACGGCGATCCAAACATAAAGAGGCAGCATGAAGATCGACGCGGCTCGAATCCCCTTGCTCACCTCGGCGGGTTTGTCCAGGAGCCCGCGCAGGATGCCCGTGAGGAAGCTGAGTTTCTCGAACTTACCGTCGGCAAGATTCATCAGCACGCCTCTGGCATGGAGGGGCAGACTGGTGGGTTCGGCCCAAGCGGCGACGGCGTTCAGAAAACGCTGTCGGCCGGCAAGGTGTTTGACTGAAATCGATTCAGCGCGGGTTTCAACGTCAGGCCAGGGTTCGTCGAGCAGGACGGCGCGTCCTTGAGTGGTGATCCAGACGTGATCGAGACTCAACTCGACGGGCAAGGTTTGATCGTCCGTCGCGCTCCAAAGTTCCGATGCCAGGTCATGGAGCCAATGACGCAGGCGCGACCAGGGCACGTGCTTGCCGCCTTCGGTCAGACGGGAAAACGGTACGCCTTCAGGACCCTCGAAAGCATCCCAGGTAGCGTCGGACGTCGCGACCTTTTGGAGCCAGCGTAAACGACCGGGCCGGCTAAGCCGTCGCCGAGTTAGGGGAAGCTCCGATGAGTTTCGTTTCAGTAGCCAGACCTTTCGGCGCAGCACGGGATCGGTGGCGACGATCCATTGTCCTGGAATCAGCTCTTCGATGATCTTGTAAGGGCCAAGCAAATCCGCGCTCTCGGAGGGAATTTCCGGTTGAGTTGCCGGCTCGACGGAGGGTCGCACAATGCCCTTCGGCCTAATGACAACCCTTGTTCCGCTGGCGAGGTCCCAAACGGTGGCATAGCTGTTCTCTCGGCGCGCTCTGAGGACCAACACAGCCGGAATCCACCCGCAGAAGATCGCGACAGCCACGAAGATCGCAGTGTGAGACCACGTCCAGTCGGCATCGGGAATCAAGGCCATCGTAAGGGGCACACGGAGACTTTCAATACAAGCAATCGGAATGAGGATCCGGATCAACGCCCGTGCGACGCCGGGCGGCCGACCATTCGGGCGAACAACACGCAATCCCTTGAGCCGTTTACCGAGTCCGGCGCCCCAGATTCCCTCGACGAGACTAAAGTAGAGAAAACCGATGGCGAATAACGCAAAATAATATCTCGCCGAATACAAAGTGCGTTCGATAATGGGCTGAACGATAAGTCTCTCTCCGCCGACGAAGAACATCAGTATCACATAGGCCGGCATGAAAGCGATGAGGTAATCGATCCAGCCGGCCGACGCACGGACCTTGATCGACGCAGGCTCAGGCTCTTTGGAGCTGAATGGCAATAGCGCGTTGCGCAGCGCCGTGTAGTCGGCGTAGCGTCCGTCCGGTTCCTTGGCGAGACAGCGTGTCACGATCCGCTCAAGGCCCGGACGGACGTCTTGGCGGAACTCGCTCAATGGCTTTGGTTTCTGGTTGACGGCGTTGGCGACGACCTGCACCGCGTTGTCGCCCTCGAAGGGCGCCCGGTCGGTGAGCAGAGTGAAAAGCGTTGCCCCGACCGAGTAAATATCCGCGCGCACGTCCAATGTATCGCCGCGCAACTGTTCGGGCGAGGCATAGGCCGGAGTGCCCAGTATCTTGCCGTGGGCCGTGACAAAGGTATCGGCCTTGGCCAGGGTCGAGACCGACAGGCCGAAGTCACCCACCTTTATCGAACCATCAAATGAGACGAAGCAGTTGGAAGGCTTGATATCGCGGTGGAGCACGCCGCGCGCGAAGGCGGCTTCCAGGCCGGAGATGACGTCGAGGATGGCATCGACCGCCTCAGTCACAGGGAGCGGGCCGCGTTCTTTGAGCTTGTCCTTGAGCGTGCCGCTGCCGGCGATCTCCATCGTGATGACCGGGAGGCCCTCAATTTCTTCGCTGCCGAAAACGTAGAGACTGTTCGGATGATTGACACCCGCGGCCAAGCGGCCTTCGCGGAGAAACCGTTGCCGCATGTCCGGCGAATCGAACTGTTGGGCGAGCATCTTCAGGGCGACGCGGCGACCCGTGGTCAGTTGTTCGGCTTCGTACACCGTGCCCATGCCGCCGCGCCCGAGCAATCCAAGTAACCGGTAGCCGCCGAATTCGCAGGGGAATTTCGAAGGCCCGTAAAGCGAGAATGATTTGCCCGGTATCATCGAGACGGTCTCAGCCACGCCGCCGGTTGGTGACAGGGCGCCCGACATAAGACAGGCGGGGCAGAGCTTCTCCGTCGATTTCGAGGGGATCACCGCTCCGCAGCGTCGGCATTTATCCTCTTCGGAAGCACTCATGAATCAGTTTCCAAGTTGCATACCATTCACTTTGTGTCGAGGGCGTCCCGCCCTCGAATCGCAGGCAAGATGCCCGCGACACGAAAAATGCCGGGACGTTACAAGAAAATCACCGCTTCCGTAGAACTCTGACCAGGTAGCGGATTTCATCATCGAGGTCCGCTTCGTTGTCGACCGTCCGGGCGATGGCGTCCCGGAGTAGCGTGCGGTAGCGAAGCCGGAGCCGATGCACGGCCACCTTGACCGCGTTCTCGCTCATGCCCAGCCGCGCCGCGAGTTGCTCCCGGGGCGATTCGTCCTGACCCGTCAGGCAGCCTTTGAGCGCATCAAACTGCTCACTCTTGCCGGCTTTCCCCATTTCGTCGCGCAGGGCTTGCAAGGCCCCGGCAGTGGTTTGAAGCGCCCATTCGCGATCAAACAGATATTCCGGATTATCCGACGGCTCCGACGTTCCGGCGTACCGGGCCTCCGGATCGAGCGCATCCCATTCGATGAATCGCACTTCGCCGCCCCGCTTTTGCGTTTTGGCCCGATGCCATTCATTGGCCAGGAAATGCTTCAGCGCGCCCAGCAGGTAGGAGCGAAACCGGCCTCGCTCGCGTTCCGCTGAGGCGAATCCGCCTGTTTTGAGGAGCTGCGCAAAAAAGGCTTGCGTCAGGTCCAGGGCGTCATCCGCCGAATACCCCCGGTTGCGCACGAAGGCGTACAGAGGATACCAATACGTCCGGCAAAGCGCCTCGAGCGCCTCCCGGGCACGGGTCTGACTTGCCTCACCGGGCTTCGCCGCCCTAACCAAACTCCAGTGTGTAGTGACAAATTCTCGAGGGCCGGAAACGGGCGTATCTTTCATACGTGTATCGTAACGCAGCGGCCCTGAATCACAAGCCGAAAAACCGGAAGGACCCGGGCAGGTCCCCTGTATAACCATACGGAGCCAAATTACTTGAAATAGCCGACTTTTCTTGATAACACCATGTTGTCTGATGACGGGCTATGCGTCCAATGGAGAATAGACATGCACTCCAAAATGATACTTCTCGTTCTGCCTTTCTTCATGTTCGCACCAGAGAGCCGGTCCAATATGAGGAAATCCCAATGAAATCCGGGGGCCCCATACTCGTTTCTTCTCGTCTGTGTTGGGAACAGATTGGTATCAATCAGTCGTTTGTCGTTAGTATTTGGTATTTCGTATATGGATTCCTGCTTCCACACGAATGACAAGCATAAAGAATAGAGTATCTCTCGGTGTTCCCAGCGCTCTCGGCGGTTCTATTGTATTTCGAGCGCTCTGGGTGTGCGTGGCGGGGCGGAGGTTGGCCTTGCGATTGTCAAGACCGTTGTGGTTGATGTGGTCGCAAAACATGCCGGGCGGCACGTCGATGACCAGGTTGTGCATCTGGAGGTTCTTTCGCTTTTCCTTCTTGCCGTTGGTCAGCGAGTGGACGGCGTACCAACTGTGCGGGCTCCGGTGGGCGTGCCATTTGATACGGCGGAGCCGCTCGTAGTCTTCGGGATCGACGATGGCGAATTTGCCCTGGGTCAGCGGGATTCGGCGGAACGCGTAGCCGTAGCGCAGGCGGCGGTAGCAGAGCTTTAGACGGAGAAAGGGCTTTTGCAGCCGGGCTGGAATGTTCAGAACGACCTGGATGAGGCTCCCCTCCGGGGTATGAGTGGATTAGTGAATTAGGTGATCAGACGAAAGTGGATCAGGTCATCCGGAGTGCGCCAGCCTTCAAATCGTCAATCCGTCAAACGGAATGCCGGACAAGTCGCAAATCGTAAATCAATTGGCTCTTCTTTAATTGGACGAATCTGCGCGAATGATGCGAAAATCTGCGAAAATGTCGGTGTCTTCGTCCGCGCAAGTCGGTGTCCTGAAAGAGCTAAGGAAAATTTCGGACTTTTTCATTTTTGTTTGTGACAACATGCGCGTTTGTGCGCGCGGCGGGTCGAACTTAGCCACAGATGAGCAGTACTGAATAGTGAGAGCCTCGCGGGAGGCGGGTGTTCGGGCGGTCGATTTTGGACTTGCGTCAGGGGGTTTGAGGCTTTATGATCCTCTGTTTATCCGAACGGTTTGAGTTCGATGCTCGATGGCGAAAAGCGGGTATCGAGCATAAATGTTTGAGAATTGAGGCATGTTTGAGTCTTTAACGGAAAAGTTTAGTTCGGTGTTCCGGTCGCTGTCGGGACGCGGCCGGATCACCGAGGCGAATATCCAGGACGCCATGCGGGAGGTCCGCAAGGCCCTGCTGGAGGCGGACGTTAATTACAACGTCGTCAAGCAGTTCTGCAAGGACGTCACGCGGGCGGCCCTCGGAGCGGAGGTCATCAAGAGCCTCCATCCCGGCCAGGTGATGGTGAAGATCGTCAGCGACGAGCTGACGAAGCTGATGGGGCCGGTCGATACGCGGATTTATTACGTCTCGCCCGGGCCGACGGTGATTTTGCTAGCCGGGCTGCAAGGTTGCGGCAAGACGACCACCGCCGCCAAGCTCGGCAAGTACATCCTCGCCGCCGGTAGAAAGCCGCTGCTGGTCGCCGACGATTTGCAGAGGCCCGCGGCTATCGAACAGTTGAAAGTCTTAGGCGAGCAGGTCGGCATCGACGTCTACAGCGAGGAGATCAAGAACTCCGTCAAGGTCGCCCGGCACGCCGTCAAGTACGCCCGCGAGAACGACCACCAGGTCGTGATCCTCGATACGGCGGGCCGGCTGCACATCGACCAGGACATGATGAACGAGGTCGCCGACGTGGCGAAGGCGGTCACGCCGCACCAGATTTACCTCGTTTGCGACGCGATGACCGGCCAGGACGCCGTCAACTCCGCCAAGGAGTTCAACGAGCGGCTTGAATTGGACGGCGTGATCCTGACCAAGCTCGACGGCGACGCCCGCGGCGGTGCGGCACTGAGCGTCAAGGCCGTCACCGGCAAGCCGATCAAGTTCATCGGTATCGGCGAGAAGCTCGACAAGATCGAGGAGTTCCACCCCGACCGGATGGCCAGCCGGATCCTGGGCATGGGCGACGTCGTCACCCTGGTCGAGAAGGCGCAGGAGCAGTTCGACCAGGAAGAAGCCGTCAAGATGCAGCAGAAGATGGCCAAGGGCAGCTTCGGCTTCGACGACTTCCTCAAGCAGATGCAGGCCGTCAAGAAGATGGGCGGCATTAAGGACATGCTCAAGATGATGCCGGGCATGGGCGGGCAGGTCGAGGACTTGGACCTCGACGGCGCCGAGATTGGGCAGATGGAAGCGATTGTCCATTCGATGACGCCTCAGGAGCGGCGCGACCCGGACCTGATCGAGTCGTCGCGGCGACGACGGATTGCCGCCGGGGCGGGCGTGGAGGTCCAGGACGTCTCCGGCCTGGTTAAGACGTTCAAACGCAGCCGGGACATGCTCAAGGCCCTGAGCGGCGGCAGCTTCGGCGGGCTCAAGAACCTGCTCTCGGGCGGCCTGAACATGGGCAAGCTGAGCCAGATGATGTCCGGCGGCAAAAAGATCAAACAGCGCTCCAAGAGAAAGCGGGTCATCAAGCGACGAGGCAAGATCAAGAAGAGGCGATAAACGTGACGAATCGAATCTCCATCGAAGAATACGTTGAGAGGGTGGCTCGCTTTTCCGGCAGCGAGTACGGCAAGATGATACGCACGCAGTTCCAGGACGTCCATGGCGACAGTGAGCTGGCGATGCTGACCGCGCCGAGCGAGGAGGAGTTGGACCAGATACGTAAGGCCGTGGCGATCATGACGCCGGAGGAGAAGGAAAACGCTGACATCCTGACGGACGAGCAGGTCCAGAAAATCGCCGCCGACGCCCAGATCGATCCGGCCAACCTCGCCATCTTCATCAACGGCTACGCCCTGCACGTTAGACGCACTCCGTGATCGGCGAGAGAATTCGACGGGATTAACAGGATTTAGTTTTTAGACAGGATAACAGGATTAACAAGATAGATCATCCGGGACGTCCCGTCGTCCTAGCCAGAGAATGTGTCACGTGCTCCGTTTGAATCGCAACGCTCAGCCAGTCAGCGAGACCCCGACCGCACGGGAGTATTCTCCGCGAATGCTCGCGGAGGCTCTCGCCGTCCGAACGCATCACCTCGAGGATCAATTGCTGCTGGAGTTGAGGAACAATGATGATAGACTGACCGGACTCTATCAGGCTTTTCAGAAGTCCCTCATCGCGGAGCTGACCGAAGAAGACTTCGCCGATATGTGCGCCCAGACCGTCACGTATGGTCTCTTTGCCGCCACCATGCGTCATGACGGCGAGTTCACGCGAAAAGCCGCATTCGACTACATCCCGGCCGCCGCTGGAGTACTCCACGACCTGTTTAGATTCATTTCGCGGGAAGAGCTGAGGGAGCCGTTGAGCCGGATTATTGACGACGTCTGCGCCGTCCTGAGCGCCGCCAATGTCATAAAGCTATTCCATCATTGCTTAGGCTCCGACCCCGTGGCGCACTTCTACGAGACATTTCTTGCACGGTACAATCCCGCCGAGCGCGAGCAAAGAGGCGTCTACTACACGCCCGAGGACGCGGTTGGCTATATCATCCGCTCACTCAATATTATCCTGAAACAATACTTCGAGAAAGTGGACGGTTTCGCTAGCCGGAATGTCATTGTCTTCGACCCGGCAGCAGGTACGTCAACCTTTCTTGCCGAGGCGGTCAAAACCGCTATCAACGAATCTTCCATTCTCCACAGCAAAGGCCACCTCAAAGACCATAGGGAATCCGGCCCAGAGCACTTTGCCCGGCACGAGCTCGCTCTCGGGAGAACGGTCTGTCCTTGTCGTGCTGGGCAATCCGCCCTACTCCGGCCACTCGGCGAACAAAGGCGGTTGGATAAGCAAGGCAATCCGTGAGTACCACGAAGTTGATGGCGAACCATTGGGCGAGAAGAATCCAAAATGGCTACAGGACGACTACGTCAAGTTCATTCGGTTTGCCCAGTGGCAAATCGACTCGGCGGGCGAGGGCGTGCTTGGTTTTATCACGAACCACAGCTACCTCGATAATCCGACCTTCAGAGGAATGCGACGGTCCTTGATGAACAGCTTCGACCATATCTATCTCCTCGACCTTCACGGCAACAGCAAAAAGAAGGAAAAATGTCCGGACGGCTCTAAAGACCAGAACGTCTTCGATATCCAACAGGGAGTAGCTATTCTCCTGGCCATCAAAAAAACTAGGATTGAAAAGAGAGTCTTTCACGCCGACCTCTGGGGACTGCGAAAGAGAAAGAACCGTTGGCTGAAGACAAACGATATCGACAGCACAAAGTGGAAGACCGTCTCGCCCAAAGCTCCATTCTACTTTTTTGTCCCGCGCGATGAAAGAGGATTGTCCAGGTACGAGCAGTTCCCGAAGATAACGGACATCTTTCCCGTCAGCAGCGTCGGGATCGTCACGAGCAGAGACCAGTTTGCCATCGACGCCGGTAGAAACGAGCTCAAGAGACGAATCAATATGTTTCGCGATGAGAGTCTCTCGGACCAGTTCATCAAGAAGAGCTTCCATCTCAAAGACAAAGCCAGGTGGAACGTAAAGAGCGCCCGGAAGAAAGTGCGGGCGGAAAGAGAGTTGGAACGGCACATCCTGCCCATCCTGTACCGACCCTTCGACAGGCGATGGGTCTTCTATCACGACGCCTTGATCGAAAGGACTCGAAAAGACGTTATGCGCCACATGGTCCGTGAGAATATTTCACTGTGCGTAGGCAGAGCCGGCCAGGTTGTCGGTTCCGAAGGACCGTGGAATATTGTCTTTTGCGCCGAGACGATCACCGATCTCAACCTCTTCTATCGCGGTGGAAACGTCAACTTCCCTCTGTACACCTATCCCGCCGAAGGCAACCCGCGCGCCAACGTAGACGGGGTACTCCTGGATAGACTCGGGCAGTCATATGGACAGGCCCCCTCCCCTGAGCAGATGCTTCAGTACATCTATGCGGTGCAATGGCCCGCTGCGGCGCGGATTTGATCGACTTGCACCTGCTCAGATCGAAAAAGCTGGTAAAGCCGGCGATGAAATTCCACGGCCGGGGCGACGGACGCGTGGAAAAAGTCGCCTACGATCCGGAAAAAAAGCTTGCTAAAGTCAACGCCGAACAGTATTTTAGCCCACTTTCCACGGAAGTCTGGCAGTACCGCATCGGCGGCTACCAGGTCATGGAGAAATGGCTCAGAGACAGAAAAAGAAAATGTCTCGATTTGGCCGGCGTCAAGCATTACTGTAGAGTGGCTGCGGCCCTGAAAGAGACGATGGTAGTGCAAAAGAAGATCGACGCGATATACAACGATGTGGACGGGATAGCCGGATTAACGAATTAGACAGGATAACAGGATTGACCGGATTTCTTATCCTGTTTTATCCTGTAATCGTGTCAAGAAAACGCGTCTCGTGAACCCTTACGGGGACAAACACGAGAATTGATAATATAAGAGAAAGGACGAATTATGGCAGTGAAATTGCGAATGACGAGGATAGGGAGGCGGCATCGGCCGTTCTTCAGGATCAATGCGGTCGAGTCGCGGACACCGCGGGACGGCCGGATACTCGAAAAACTGGGCCACTACGACCCCATCGAGAAGGACGCGGCCAAGCAGATTGTGCTGAACCGGGAGCGGGCGCAGTACTGGCTCGATCTGGGGGCCGTTCCGAGTGATACGGTTTCGCAAATCCTGCTTCGCGTGGGGATCAAGCATAAATACGCCGAACAGAAGGCCGCTCGCCAGGCCAAGGCCCGCGCCGCCGCCCGGGCTAAGGGCAAGCTGTTCAATGAGACGGAAAGAATCGCCGCCAAGAAAGCGGCTGAAGCGATAGAGGAAAAGGCAAAGGCCGAAGCCGAGGCCAAGGCTAAAGCGGAGGCGGAAGCCAAAGCCAAGGCCGAGGCGGAAGCAAAGGCTAAGGAGGAGGCGAAAGCCAAGGCGGACGCTGAAGCTATCGCCCGGGCCGAGGCTGACAAGAAGGCCAGAGAGGAAGCCGAAGCCAAAGCCGCCGAGGAGAAGGCCCAAGCTGAGTCCAAGGCTGCCGAAGAGCAAGCCAAATCCGAGCCTGAGTCGCAGCCAGAAGCGGAGGATAAGGCCAAGACCGAAGCCGAACCTGAGCCTGAGGCGGAGGCCAAAGCCAAGTCCGAGACCGAACCTGAGCCTGAGGCTAAAACAACCGACGAGACCGCCGAGGGGGACGCGGAGAAGGAATCGGCTTCGAGCTGATCGGCCGATGCAAAAGCGATGAGGATTGACGTTCTTACGCTTTTTCCACAGGCGTTTGAATCGCCTTTGAATTATTCGATATTGAAGCGGGCCCGGGACAACGGGCTGGTCGAGATCGCTCTAACCGATATCCGGGACTTTGCGCCCGACAACTACCGGAAGGTCGACGACAAGCCGTACGGCGGCGGCCCGGGGATGGTCATGATGCCCGGTCCCGTTTTCGATTGCTTCGAGTACGTTCAGAAGCTCGACGCTGAGAAAGGCCGGGTCATTTTGCTGACGCCCCAGGGCCGGACATTCGACCAGGCCAAGGCGCGGGAGTTAGCGGCAGAGAAACGCCTGATCCTGATCGCGGGCAAGTACGAGGGATTCGATGAGCGTATCCGCACGGGCCTCGGGGCCGAGCAAATCTCTATCGGCGATTATGTGTTGAGCGGCGGCGAGTTGGCCGCGATGGTCGTCATCGACGCGGTAGTCCGGCTGCTCGACGGGGCGCTCGGCGACGAAGACTCGGCCAAAGACGATTCGTTTAGCGAGTCCGCCGGAGGCGGATTGGAATATCCGCATTACACACGGCCGGAGGTCTTTCGCGGCATGAAAGTGCCGGATATTCTGTTGAGCGGGGACCACGCCAAGATCGCCGAATGGCGGCGTCGGCAAGCCCTCGAACGAACCCAAAAGCAGCGTCCCGATCTTCTGGACGGGGACGCCATGAGGAGTGCCAAACCATGAAGGACAAGGAGCAGCCGCTCCCAGTCAAGCCGGGGCAAAAGCCCAAGGCCTCACCCGAGGCGCCCAAGACGCTCGGCCCGGTACCCAATCTCGAGGAGCACGTCAATCCCGAGTGGTGGCGACAAATCTTCAACGCAACGTACCTGAAAACCGACGGCGACGTCGTGGACGATCCACAGTTGACCTCCAATGAGCTGGACGTGTTCTGCGGGATTCTGAACCTTTCTCCGGAGGACAAGATTCTCGATTTGTGCTGTGGGCAAGGGCGGGTCTCGCTCGAATTGGCCCGGCGAGGGTTCACCAACGTCGAGGGTGTGGATCGCTCGCACTATCTCATCCAGCGAGGCAAGACCCAGGCGAAGAAAGAATCGCTCAACATCAAATTCCGAGAAGGCGACGCCCGAAAACTGCGCTACACGTCCGACACCTTCGACGTGGTCATGATCCTTGGAAACAGCTTCGGCTACTTCGAGACCATCGACGACGACGTCCGCGTCGCCAAGGAGGTCTTCCGCGTGCTCAAGCCCTGGGGCAGGTTGCTCATCGACGTGACGGACGGCGAATATCTTCGGCGAAAATTTCAGCCCCGGTCCTGGGAGTGGATCGACAAGAAGTTCTTCGTCTGCCGGGAGAGGTCGCTGTCATCGGATAAGCAGCGTCTGATCTCGCGCGAGGTCGTCACGCACGTGGAGAAGGGCGTCATCGCCGACCAGTTTTACGCCGAGCGGCTGTACACAAGAAAGAGCATCAGCGATCTGCTCGAAAAGGCCGGCTTCACCGACGTGACCATCCACGGCCAGATCTCCCCCGACTCCCAGCGAAATCAGGACCTGGGGATGATGGAGAAACGAATCATCGTCACGTCGCTCGTGCGGAAGGACTGGACGCCGAAGAGACGCAGAAAAGAGCTTAAGACCGTCACGGTCATCTTCGGCGATCCGCGCAAGCCGGACCCGCTCAAGCCGCTGTGCATGTTCGATGACGACGACTTTTACACAATCGACCAGCTCAAGGACGCGCTGCACTCCTTAGACGGCTACCAGTACACCTACCTGAACAACCACGACACGCTCTTCAACGACTTGGTCAAGATCGGGACAAAGACGGATTTCGTGCTGAACCTGTGCGACGAGGGTTACAACAACGACCCGCGTAAGGAACTGCACGTGCCCGCAATGCTGGAGATGGTCAGCGTCCCGTACACGGGCGGCGGGCCTCAGTGTCTGGCCTTCTGCTACGACAAGTCGCTCGTACGCGGCATCGCCAAGGAGATGGACATTCCCGTCCCCGAGGCCTTCTTCATCAAGCCCGAGGACAACACCTTCGAGCTGCCGTTCGGGTTCCCGGTTATCGCCAAGCCCAACTTCGGCGATTCGAGCTTCGGCATTACGCAGAGGAGCGTCGCCAACAACATCGAGCAGCTCGTTAACGCCATCTCGGAAATCCGCGAGAAGTTCGGGTACGAAAAGCCGATCCTGGTCGAGGAGTTTCTCACGGGCAAAGACTTCACCGTCGGGATCATCGGCAATCCGCCTGAGTCATACACGGTCCTGCCCATCATCCAGGAAGACTATTCGGCCTTGCCGCCGGACCTGCCGAGAATTTGCGGCTACGAGGCCAAGTGGATGCCCGACTCACCGTACTGGCAGATCCAGTCGGCCCCGGCGGACCTGCCGGACGAGGTCGAAAAAGTCGTCATCGAGTGCTGCCTCAAGTTGTTTGAGAGGCTCGAATGCAGGGACTATTGCCGCTTCGACTGGCGAATTGATTCCGAAGGCAACCCCAAGATTCTGGAGGTCAATCCCAATCCCGGCTGGTGCTGGGACGGCCACCTGGCAAAGATGGCGAAACTCGCGGGGATATCCTACTCGCAGATGCTGTCGGAAATCCTCCGCGCCGCCGAGGACCGCCTCAACGTCCAGGCCCCCGCCGACAAAGAGCCGCCCATCGCCACAATCGAAAAGCCAAAACCCAACACTAACGGAAACAACGCAAAGCCCGAATCAGCTCCAACGGTTGCGTGACAATAATCGCTCTGGGCCTTGCCGCGTCGTATCGGGGTCGTCGATTGACTGGCGTCAGAGAGTAGCCGAGTTCGTTTAGACGGAAAGAGACGCCCGGAAATCCGGTCCGCACGCCCCGCCGCTACGAGCGACCAGTGAATTCTGAAATCACTTGACATGGCTCTCACCCCATAGTAACAGTATGTATAGACTTCAGAACCTCTTCACCACGTGATTATGGATTCGGATAGACCGTCAGTGAAGCAATAGGAGCAGAAAGCCCCCCGAAAATGGGTGTGATCGCTAAAGAACTTCTTGAGGTTGCCGGCCCACAGAACAACAGGTTGTTTGTGACGGATCGAGCTTTTCACGATTGGTACAGGTTCGTACTTTCCTTCCCTCCTCACCTGGTACGACAATACTTTCAACGTTTTTCTCTATCCGGCGGCGACACTGTGCTCGATCCATTCTGCGGCACCGGAACGACGTTGGTCGAGGCAAAAGGAAGTTCGATGCCTTCCATTGGGATCGAAGCGTCCCCGATGGCGGCTTTTGCGTCCAGGGTGAAAACGAGTTGGACGAAGAAATTCCTACAACTGAAAAACACCGGGGAAAAGGTGGTGGAACAGGCGATTCGGACCTATTCCCAATCCGGCCAACCCATTCTAAAATTCACTCCGGAACAAGAGAAGATCATTCTGACCCATTCCATCAGCGAGTTGCCTCTACACAAGTGCCTGATTCTTTTGAACGAAATCAAGGCGGTAGCTGATGTCGAGGTGAGGAACCACCTTCTCTTGGCCCTCGCCCACGTTGCGGTCTCATCCGCCAGCAATCTCAAGTTCGGCCCCGAAGTCGGAGTAAGAAGAAAGAAGAAGGAAGATGCTCATGTTTTCGAGGACTTCTTCGCCAGAGTCTCGGCAATGGTACAGGACCTGCACCTTGTGGCGGACTATCCTACAACACCATCGGCGGTGTTAACCGCGGACTCGCGACACGTGAATTCTGCAATCCCGGAAACCTCCATTGACGCCGTGGTCACCTCTCCTCCTTATCCGAATGAGAAGGACTACACGCGAACGACGCGACTCGAATCCGCTCTCCTGGGATTCCTGAAGGACAAGCACGACCTGAAAAGGCTCAAGCAAGACTTGCTGCGGTCCAACACACGGAATGTTTACGTTAAGGACTCCGATGATACCCTGATTGCCGCCGGAAGCGCGGTTGACAGAATCGCGAAGGAAATTGAGAGACGAAGAATTGCGTTGAACAAGACATCGGGCTTCGAGCGTTTATACCACCGGGTCACACGTTTGTACTTTGGAGGAATGAAACGCCATTTCCTGGAGCTTCAACGTCTGCTCCGACCCGGCGCTAAACTTGCCTACGTAGTCGGAGATCAGGCTTCTTATCTCCAGGTGATGATCCGAACCGGAGAGCTTCTGGCGGAAATAGCGCACGAGATTGGATATGATGTTGTCGATCTGGAGTTGTTCCGGACCCGGATTTCCACGGCTACGGGCGAACATCTTCGCGAAGAGGTCTTGGTCCTCGAATGGAAAGGCGAGCGGAAAGGCAAGATTGTGAAAAGATCAAAGAACCGATATGACAAGCTCATCGAGCGAGTATTTTTCAATCATTACACGCCGGATGCTTCAGAGATTTCTTTCGACCGAGAAGAGTTTGAGCCCGTGGCAAAGGAATTGGGTATCACGTTACCGAAGAACTTGGGCGACATCGTGTATTCGTACAGGTATCGCAGTGCGTTGCCGCAAAGTATCAATCAATTGCTGGAAAAAGGTGAGGAATGGATCATTCGCTCGGTGGGGCGCGGCCAATACAAGTTTGCGAAATGTCAAATTCACCGAATCTCGCCCAATCCCCGCCTTCAAAAAATCAAAGTGCTGGATGCGATGCCGGAAATCATTCGGCGTTATGCTCTGAACGATGAACAGGCGTTGCTGGCCATACTCCAGTATAACCGCTTAATCGACATCTTCCTGGGTATCACGTGCTATCCTCTGCAAAGTGATCTCAGAACCACCGTTGCAGAGATGGGTCAGGTCGAAACCGATGGTCTCTACGTGGGCGTTAGCAAGCCAGGGACTCAGTACATCGTGCCGATCCAGGCGAAAGGAAAGTCTGAGGAGGTCGGCGTCGTGCAGATTGAGCAGGACTTCGCCGTCTGTGAATCCAAGTTTCCGGACCTTGAGTGTCGGCCCGTCGCGGGTAAGCTTATGGATGACGATCTTCTAGCATTTTTCTTGTTAGTAATGTCGGATAAAGTGATATCTATTAAGGAAGAAATACACTATCGTCTTGTTCCCTATGA
>JARRQQ010000254.1:0-6364 GCA_037381725.1 Sedimentisphaerales bacterium | reverse complement strand
GGTGCGAAGCAGTGAGCCATCGGTCTTGTACACTCGCACAGCCGGATCGCACCGAGTGAAAACGTAAATGTTGTCTTCGCTGTCTACCGTGACGCCGGGCGTCTGGTCCCAAGCCAGGTCATCCGGTGTCTGAGGCCACGTAGCATCAACAGTGTAATGCGCCGTGGCGTCGCCTATCTCACTCCTTTGAAGCCGCTCGCATCCCAGGGTGAACGCAATCGCTAAAAACGTCACGGCAATGAGAACACTGGAAATCGAACGCATCAGACTTTACTCCCTTCCATTTGTCCGGCCTGTCATAATTGCTCGGTCAGGCCTCGATCAGATTCCACAAGCGGTTCAGCGATTCGATGGTCTTGGCCAGTTTCTCCTCATCCGGCATCTTGCGAAGTTCCTGATCGAACGGCTCGCACTCAACGGGACCGTCATAGCCGATCTTCACCAACGCGTTGATGAAACCTTTCATGTCGATGACTCCTGTCGTCACCGGCAGCCGGCGCCGGTTATCGCGCTGCTCGTCGATGGGGACGTCCGCCGGGGCGTCGTTGACATGAACGTGGACGATGTCCTTGTTGGATAGCTGAAGCAGCTCCTCCACGGTTCCATGCGAGGTGTACCAGTGCCAGCTATCCATCAGAAGTCCCACGTTCGACGTGCCGATGGCCTCGACCAGCTCCATCGCGCCGAGCTGGGTGCAGATGAACGGAAAACGGTTTCGCGCCCGCGAAGTCCGAGGCCCGACAAATTCCAGACCCAGTCTGATCCCATTGTCGTTAAGCACGTTGGCCACCTCGCGGAAACGCCTCTTGTGCCTCTCGAAATTTTGAAGGTACGTTAGGTCGCGATCACCCGGCGTGATCCACGTCGCCACTCGCGTCACGCCTAATTTTTTGAGGATATCCGCCTGTCGAGGCAGCTTCGCGAGATCGCTCTTGAACCGGTCTTCATCTCGACGAAAGTCGACCGACAGGCCGGCGGTGCCGTAGCGAATACCCTTTTCTTTCATCATCGCCACCCAGGCGCGAATCTCGGAGGTGGACTTGTTCTCGAATTCACCCGGATTCGGAGCGATGCCCTCAAAGCCAAATTTGACCGCGTAATCCAGAGCTTGTTGCTGATTGGCCCTCAAGCCGATGTGTCCGCCCGAAAGGTTCTTATAGAATTTGACGCGGCTGTCCTTCCGCGACGCGTGTGCGAGCGGGCTGCCTAAGTAAAGCCCCGCAACCGCGCCGACAGCGGTCCCGCAAAACATACGCCTCGAAATCAGCTTTGATTGCCCGCGTTTCGGTTCGGCCATGATTTCTCTCCTTCCGGCTCAGAGATCCTCAATGTACCTCAATGCCTCAGATCAGCCATCCTTCCCGGCATCGAACCCGGATAAGTGCATCCGCCTGGGGACAGCCGACGGCCCTGAGCATCCTGGCATCCCACCTGAGCTTCTCGCCCGTTCGCAGCGCGACGTTACACAGCAGAGCCGCTTCGGTCAGGGCGCCCGAGTAATCGAAATTACAGGTGGTCGGTCCGCCCGTCTTGCAGGCCTCGGCCCATTCGCGATGATGCCCGATGGAGTCCGGGATGAACGGCTCGGGCGGCTGGAAATTAGCGTACTTGTCCTCGGGCAGCAGTTGGTGCTTGTTGTAGTCGGCGATGAGCATCCCCTTGTCCCCGATGAACAGCACGGCGTTGTTCCATTGCGGGACGTTGTTCTCCTTCACCAGCTTCGGATAGCCGCCGCCGTTGTACCAGGTCAGCGTCACGGGCGGCAGGTCGCCGCGCGCCGGATATTCCTGCTTGGCAATGGTCCAGCGCGCCGTGCTCTCAGGATGAACGGGGCCCTCAGCCTCGATGCTGGTCGGATGCCGCAATTTCAGCGCCCAGAACGCCAGATCGCAATAGTGGCAGAAGAAGTCACCCAGTTGTCCGTTGGCGAAGTTCCACCAATAACGCCATCCGAACGGGGCATACGCCGGACTGTAGGGCCGATAGGCAGCGGGCCCTAACCACAGGTCCCAATCGAGCGTCTTCGGTACGGGCGGACGGTCGGTCGGTGCGTCCGGCTGCGACATATCCGTCGGCGTGGGCGGCCCATCGAATTTCGCGCCGAGCCAGACGTGGACTTCTCGGATCTCGCCGATCGCATCCGTCTGGACAAGCTCCACGGTCCGGCGATAGTTCGTCCCGGCGTGAATCTGCGTGCCCATCTGCGTGACGAGTCTCTTCATATGTGCCATCTCGGCCATCGCGCGGGCCTCGTAAACGCACCGGGTGAGCGGTTTTTCGCAATAGCAATGCTTGCCGAGCTTCATGGCCATCATGCCTGCCGGGGCGTGCGAATGATCGGGCGTGCCGACGACGACCGCGTCGATCTTGTTGTAGATCCTATCGAGCATCCTGCGATAATCCTTGTATTTCGCAGCCTTCGGGTATGCGTCGAAAGTCTTCGCCGCGTGGGCGTCGTCAACGTCGCACAACGCTACGATATTCTCGCTGGCCCCCACGCCGTTGACGTCCGCGGCCCCGCGCCCTCCGACGCCGATACAGGCCACGTCCAGCTTCGAGTTGGCCCGAGTCCCCCGCACGAGCCGGCTGTCGGCCAAAATAACAAGACTTGCCCCGCTCCAGGCGGCACTTCGCAGAAAATCACGACGAGTCAATGATTTATTCATCGTTCATTACTCCTTCTCAAACAGTAGAAAAATTACAGATTGTCGTGCCGTGCAACTCCCCACATCATACCAAGCCTTCCTCCAAATGACAAGGAAATCCATCACTCCGAAGAAACAGAGGATTCTTGATGCTCGATTTTCGACATCTGTGATTCTGCTGAAGTCCGTTTGCAGTTCTTCTAGCACCGTCCAATGTGTCCGTCATCCATTTTGCCAGTTAGCGTTGACAATATTTGATCTGGTTCTATACTTAGGTCCATATCAAAAGGAGAGTCTCATGAACAAGGTGCTGATTGTTGTTGGGGATGCGACGGAGACGGTGGATACGCTGTATCCGTATTATCGTTTGCAGGAGGATGGGTTTGAGCCGGTGGTGGCCGGGCCGCAGAAACGGCGGTATCACATGGTTCTCCACGAGATTCCACCGGACTGGGATGGTCAGGTCACTCGTGAGTTCGAGGGCTATTCCATTGCCGCCGACGTGGCCTTCCGCGACGTGAATCCGGATGAGTATCTCGGGATTTTCTTTTCCGGCGGTCGCGCTCCGGAATACATTCGATACGATCCCGACCTGGTCCGTATCACGAGGCACTTCTTCGAGACGAACAAGCCTATCGCCTGCGTGTGTCACGGTGTCGAGATTCCGGCTCATGCGGGTTGCGTGAAAGGGCGAAAGATGGCGACCGTGCCCAAGTGCAAATTCGATCTTGAGGTGTGTGGGGGCACGTTCGTAGACAAGCCGTGCGTGGTCGATGGCAACCTCGTCAGCGGCCGGACCTACCACGATCACGGACACTACATCGGCGCGTGGATCAAGATGTTGATTGATGCCCGCCGGAAGAGCGAACAGAGCTGAATAACGAATTACGAATATTGAATTACGAATGTCGAAGTAGAGCCTCCTGCCGCGAGAACACTATGAATCATATAGGAAGGATTATTGCGAGACGCACGTTTCTCAAGAGCGGCGTGGCCGCTGTTGTGGCGCCTTATGTTGTTCCTTCTTCTGTCCTCGGCGCGGGCGTTCAGCCTGCTCCGAGCAATCGGCTCACGATGGGCATGATCGGTCTGGGCAGCATGGGGATGCGACACGTCAAAGGCTTCCTCCAAGAGGAGGATTGCCGGATCATCGCCGTCTGCGACGTCGATGCGGGACGGCGCCGCACTGCGGTCCAGGAGATCAACAAGCAATACGGCAACAGCAATTGCTCCCAATACAATGACTTTCGCGAACTGATTGCACGCGATGACATTGACACCCTTTGTATCGCTGTGCCGGACCATTGGCATTCCATCTTGGCCATCGAAGGCATCAGCGCCGGCAAGGACGTGTACGGCGAAAAGCCACTGGCTCTGACGATTGAGGAAGGCCGGGCGATTGTCGACGCGGTCAATCGCTACAAATGCGTCTGGCAAACCGGGAGCTGGCAGCGCTCGACGGATCACTTTCGCTTTGCGTGCGAGTTAGTGCGGAACGAGCGCATTGGCAAGCTCAAAAGAGTCGAAGTCGGAATCGGACCGGGATTCAACCCCGGCGGTGGCCGGCCCACCGTCAACCGAATCGATCCTCAATCCGTTATGCCGGTTCCCGACGGCTTCGACTACAAGAGATGGCTCGGTCCAGCGCCCTGGGCGCCATATACCGAGAAGCGCTGTCACTGGAACTTCCGGTGGATTCTGGACACCTCCGGCGGCCAGGTCACCGATTGGGGCGCCCATCATATCGACATCGCGCACTGGGGCATGAATTGCGACGATACCGGCCCGGTCGAAGTCCACGGCAACGCCATTTTCCCCGACGACGGCTTGTGGAATGCGGCGGTCGATTATGACTTCGAGTGCCTTTACGAAAGCGGCCTTGTCATGCGCGTAGCGAGCAACAACCATTGTCCGCAGGGCGTCAAATTTGTCGGCGATGACGGCTGGGTTCACGTGACACGAAGCGGACTGACGACGAACCCGCCCGAGCTGCGCCAGGTGAAGATCGGGCCGAATGAATTGCACTTGCCCAGGCCGGCGGGCGATAACCGTCAAGGACATCGCCGGGACTTTCTGCATTGTGTCAGGACGCGAGGAACGACCATCGCGCCGGCCGAAGTGGGCCAGCGGTCCGTCACGGTTGCACACCTGGGGAACATTGCCATGATTTTAGGCCGCAAGATTCGATGGGACCCGAAACAGGAACGCATTCTTGATGACGATTCGGCCAGTCACATGCTGAGGCGGACCATGCGATCACCGTGGCGTCTGTAACCTTATGCGCAACCAAGGGGTGAAAAGCAAAGTCAGTAAGCGGAGAGCATCTGCAATGGGGACATACAATCACACACGTCGTGACTTCTTGAAGGCAGTCGGTGCAGGGGTCGTTTCGCTTGTCACCACGCCGAGGCTGAGCTTCGCGCGGGAATCGACGAGCAAACCCAACATCGTTTTTATCCTGGTGGACGATTTAGGTTTCAAGGACGTGGGTTACCACGGCGGAACGATCAAGACGCCCAATATTGACAAACTCGCTTCTGCCGGGACGCGGCTCGAACAGTTCTACGTTCAGCCGGTGTGCTCCCCGACCCGCTCCAGCCTGATGACGGGCCGATACCCGATGCGCTACGGGCTGCAGGTGGGCGTTGTGCGACCGTGGGCCAACTACGGGCTGCCGTTAGAGGAACGCACCCTGGCCCAGGCGCTCAAGGAAGCCGGGTACGTCACGGCTATCTGCGGCAAGTGGCATTTGGGACATCTGGACTCAAGGTACTTGCCGACGTCACGCGGCTTCGACCACCAGTACGGCCACTACAACGGCGCCTTGGATTATTTCACTCACATTCGCGACGGAGGGCTTGACTGGCATCGCGACGACAAGCCTCTGCGTGAGGAAGGCTATACGACCAATCTGATCGCTGACGAATCGGTTCGCCTCATCGAGCAGCATGATATTTCTCGTCCTCTGTTTCTGTACGTTCCATTCAACGCTGTGCATGCACCGTATGAGGCGCTGCAATCCTATGTCGGCATGTACAAGCACATCAGGGCCAAGAGGAAGCGCATCTACGCCGCGATGACGACGTGCATGGACGACGCCGTCGGCCGGATCGTCTCGGCGATTGACAGACGCGGCCTGTCGCGAGACACTCTGATTATCGTCTGCTCGGATAACGGTGGCGTCCGCGGCGTTGCGGACAACGGTCTCCTGCGCGGCCACAAAGCTCTCCTCTACGAAGGCGGCATTCGTGTGCCCGCGATAGCCGTCTGGCCAGGCGTGCTCAAAGCCGGGGCTGTCGTCAATGAGCCGCTCCACATCGTTGACATGTACCCGACGCTGCTCAAGCTCACCGGCGCCAGGCTCGACCAACCGTTGCCATTGGATGGCAAAGATGCCTGGCCCACGATTGCCCAGGGCAAGCCTTCACCTCACGAGGATATCCTGTTTAACGTCACACCCGCCAATGGGGCGATTCGTTGTGGCGATTGGAAGCTGGTCCACAATGGCAACATTCCCGCCAATAGCACCGGCGCCCGGGTCGAAAGAAACGTCTTCGAGCTTTTTAACCTCGCTGAAGATCCCTATGAAAAGAACGATTTGAGCGCAGAAAATCCAATTGAAGACAGCATCCTTTCAGACAAGGCGAACAATTTCCTCGTCGCCGTCTGTGAGAAAAAGGGCGTCTGGGGCGCCGCCGTGGTTGACCTTTCAACCGGCG
>JARRQQ010000253.1:0-6368 GCA_037381725.1 Sedimentisphaerales bacterium | reverse complement strand
CATCTCTTTTACCATCGCGATAGCCGCCGCCTGCATCTCCTGATCGTCGCTCCGGAGGATATCCAGGACGATTTTAACCGCGTCATCCTGGCCCGACTCCGAGGCCGCCAGGCAGGCGCTCGAAAGGCACAAAAGCAAAACGGCTGCCGCGAGGCAAATCGTGCGATTTGTCTTCATCGGTCGGTCTTACCTCTTGGCCGCGTTAAGCATTCCCGTCAGCGCTGCGGTCCGAATCGGCTTGGGCATTCCTTCTTTCTGAAGCTCTTTGTAAATGGTCAGAGCCTTGATCTTGTTGCCGTCCGCGACAAGCTGGTCGGCGCACTTCAGATACGAATCCAGGACCACCATTTGCAGCTTGCCCGTGGCCTTGTCCTTTGCTTGTGCGAGCGCCTCGGTGGCGTCGGCATTGGCGATCTGGCCGAGCGCGGCGGCCGCGGCCATTGCGGTGTCCCCCCTCGCCCTGCCCAGAATTCGACTGAGAACACGGACCGATCCTTCGTCGCGGCGAACGCCTAAAGAGTTGATGATGCCGATTCGCGCCTTGGCGTTGCCTCTCACCTTTCTCAACGCGCCGCGCAGGGCGTCATTAACGCCCGAGCCGGGTATGCGTTCGAGCGCGTATCTCGCCATGTCGGACGTTTCCTCACCAGCCAGCATCTGGGCCAGCGTGGGCACGGACTGCTCGGTGCCGATGATGCTCAACTGCCGGCAGACGAACTGCTTGCCCGCCCGCTTGGCGTCCGAGTTGAGCACGCCCAGCAGGGCCGTCTCAATCTTCGCCAGCTCGGCCTCGTTGCCGTACGCCTTCTTGATGATGTCGGTGACGTCGGTCAGCGCCAGGCGGCTCTGGCCCCAATCGTAGGTCTTTACCTTTTCCAATAATTCCTGTAATTCTGCCATGTCTGATCCCTTTCCTGAACTTGCGATAGGCTTAGGCGTTGTATCAACTTTGTAATCACCCAATGCAAATTGGATACCATCGAGATAGTGCTGCAAAATCGCCGGGGTCCAGAAGATATGGTTATTGTGTCCCAGCGAGCAATAGAAAACGCGTCCCTTCCCCCAGGTCTTGATCCATGAAATACCGGTATCGACGTCGGTGGGCTTGAAACCTCGAACGTTCCGCGTCGTCGGGTCGCTCATGTCAAGGCTCATCAAGACCAACTGTTTGGCGCGCGAATAGAGCGGGGGCTCCGTCCGGTAGATCTCATCGTTGACCTTGAAGCCTTTGCCCTTGAACGCGGCCGTGAGCGGGTGGTCCGGCTGATCGATCTTGACGGCCCAGGTTCCGCCGGCGGTCCACGGGTGGCCGCTGAACCTGCCGCCCATCATTTCCATTCCCTCGGGCCATGCGTGGATGCCCAGGTCAGGCCACTCGTAGAAAGTGTCCGTGGCCGCGTGGACACCGATGATGCCCTTTCCTCCCTTGACGAAATCCATCAGCGCCTTGCAGCGCTCCGGCGTCGTCTGAGGATCGAACTTCAAGTGCGTCGTGTTGTTCAAGCATATCGCGTCGAATTGCGCGAGCTTTTCAGGTGTGAATATCGAGTAGTCGTCTGTGCAAACCGCGACTTCATACGCGCCGGTTTTTTCGCCCATGATCTTGATCGCCGCGTTGCCCACCGGTGTGCTCGTGTGAAAGTAGCCTTCACTGCGCCAGAAGATCAGAATCTTTCTCGGCTTGGCCGGCTTGACCGTCGCCTTGTCCGGCGCGGCGTCCCGTATCTTCTGCAACTCGTCCGCCTTAAGATCGCGGAGCTTCGCCGGCGACTGCGCCTGCGCTGTAGCCATCATCATCGACAAACACCAGAGACTCAGCGCCGCAACGCTCAGCAATTTCAATCTCTTAGTCATTTCTATCCCTTTCTTGTTGATGTGCCCGAAATCAATCGTCAATAGTCAATAGCAAATAGTCAATCTCAAAGGTGCCATGGACTGCGCAAGGGCCGGGAGAGCAACCGGCTCGCCTCGGGGTCTCCGACGATAACCTCATGCTCGGGGTCCCATCTGAGCGACCGGCCGAGCTTGTACGCGATGTTACCCAGAAGACAAACGGTAACGGACCGGCAGCCGGTCTCGATGTCGCAAATCGGTTTGCTGCGCTTGCGGATCGCATCCAGCCAGTCCACGTAATGGTTCTTGCTTTCGTACAGGTGTATCCCGTTGGGCCCAATCTGCTGGTCCTTCAGATTTGCGGGCTTGGTTTGCAGGAAGCCTCTATCGGTAAGGACCTCGCCTTTGGTGCCTTCAAACAGCACGCCCCTGGCCCGGCCGCTCCTCGTGACCGTCACGCCGTTGGCGTACTTGTACGTCAAGACCTTATATTCCTTTCCGTCAGGCGGATGGACTTCGACCGGTCCGCTCTCGTCCATGCCCAGTCCCCACTGGGCGATGTCGAAGTGGTGGGCGCCCCAGTCGGTCATACCCCCGCCGCCGAATTTGCTATGATTGCGCCAATGCGGAAAGCCGTCCCAGCTTATATTAGGCGAAAGCTCCTCGTTATACGGCCTCCACAAAGCCGGGCCCAACCACATATCCCAATTGAGATAATCCGGCACGGGCTGCGCCGGTAATGGGTTGTCCTCGGGCGGGCCGCCCACGTTGACGTTGATGGTCTTGAGCTGGCCGATATAGCCATTGCGAACCAGTTCACAACCTAAGCGGAAATGCCAGTCCGAGCGTTGCATGCTCCCCGTCTGGAAGACCCGCCCGTATCGCCGGACCGTGTTGACCATGGTCCTGGCCTGTTCAATCGTCTCCGAGAGGGGCTTTTCGCAATAGATGTCCTTGCCAGCCTCGGCGGACCGGATCACGGTGATGGCGTGCCAATGGTCCGGCGTGGCAATCACCACCGCGTCGATATCGTCGCGGGCCAGCAGGTCGCGAAAGTCGCCGTAGGTATCGCAGCCTTTGTACGCGACGTTCTTGCTCGCATAGTGATCTTCTACGATCTTCTTGCCGCGTTCGAGCTTGAGCCTGTCCACGTCGCAGGCGGCCAAAACGTGCGTCCCCGGGGAATTCAGAAAGGATTTCATCAGATGCTTGCTCTGCTTGCCGCAACCGATAAAGCCCAACGTAATCCGCTCGCTCGCCGCGGCGTCACCCCCTGCGCCCAGCGCCGACGAAGGCACTATATACGGGAGGCCGATAGCCGCAACGCTTGTGCCGACAGCCCTCTGGATAAATTGCCGCCGGCTAATCCCATTTCTCGTCACCATAAAAACGCCTCTACTCTCAAATCATAAATCGAAAATTTCACCCGCCTCCGGCGGGCAAGAATCATAATCTTAAACGTGCCACGGCTTTCGCATCGCCGTACCGAGCAGACGCGAAGCGGTCGGGTCGTCGAGAATCTCTTCCGTCTCCGGGTTGAAGCGAAGATTGCGGCCCAGCAGCATCGTAATGTTTCCGAGATGTCCCGGCGTCGCCGACCGGTGCGCCACTTCGCACGGCGCGATCGTCGTCTTCCTGGTCTTGACGCAATCGAGGAAGTTACGCCAGTGGCCCGGCGAGTTGTACAAATGAATCTCGTCAGGCCCGATCTTCTCGTCGAGGATCTTCTTCGGCTCGGCCTCCAGGCGGTTGTTGCGATTGACCCAAACCCAGCCGTCCGTGCCGATCCACTTCGTTCCGCTTCGGATGTCGTTGTACCCGCCGGCGATGATCATCATAATGTCCTTGGGATATTTCGCCGTCAGCCGGTACCTCGTCGGGCTGTCCCACAGGCCGTCCCTGGGATACTCGCCCGTGCCTTCGATCTCGTGCGGGCCGGTATAGTCGAAACCCAGACCCCAGTGGGCGATGTCCACGTGGTGGCCGACCCAGTCCATCAGTTGGCCGCCGCCGTGGTCGAGCACCCATCGCCAGTTCTTGTGCACGCGTGCCGGGCAATAGGGCCCATACAAAGCCGGCCCGAGCCAGAAGTCATAATCCAGCTCAGGCGGAGGAGGCGTGATTCCTTCCTGGCCTTTGGTCTTGCCGAAGTCCGTATGTCCCGAGGGCAAACCTACCTCGACCGTGTGGACCTTGCCGACCCGACCGTTTATCACCAGCTCGCACGCCCGGCGAAAGTGCGCCTGCGAGCGCTGCCAACTGCCCGTCTGCCAAATTCGCTTATAGCGACGGACTGCCTCGCACATCGCCCGGCCCTGTTTCAAATCGTGCGAGAGCGGCTTTTCGCCGTAGATATCCTTGCCGGACTTAGCCGCTTCGATAGCCGGGATGGAGTGCCAATGATCGGGCAGGCCAAGCGATACGGTGTCAATGTCGTCCCTGGCCAGGAGCTCGTGAAAATCTCCATAGGTGGCGCAGTCCTGGTTGCCAAAGCGCTTATTGACGCGATTGGCGGCCTCCTGCAGGTGATTCTTGTCAACGTCACAGACCGCAAGGACCTGACAATCTCTCTCGCGGAGGAAGGAGCCGAGATTGCTGCCCCCCTGCCAGCCCACGCCGATGCAGCCCATCGTGATCCGTTCGCTCGGCGCGACGCTGCCGCCTTGTCCGAGAGCCGACGATGGAACGATATACGGTAGACTCACTGCCCCCAAAGCTGTGCCGGCCGTCCGCGTGATGAATTGACGCCGGCTGATGCGACTATCTCTGGTCATGATCGGCTTTCCTTTATCTTCAATCTGAAAAGGAGTTTTGCAAAATTGAAGGTTAGGCATACTTTTGGAAAGAAAAAATCTCTCTCTCGATTTCTTCTTTCCAAAACCGTCGCAATGAAACGCGATGTGTAGCCTCTTACCCGATGACACACTATCATGCCGCACCAGATTGTTTTTAGAAAATCATGAAATAAGATTCTCTAAAATAATATATGCCTAACCTTGAATTTTGCGGAACTCTACTTTAAGAACGCCGGGGCGCACGACGCCGCGCCCCGGCCACTGCAAATCTTATCTTGTTATCTATCAAATTGCGCATCGAAAGCAATCTGCGAAGGCTTGAAGTCCGCCTGCTTCATGTACTGGCAGGCCTCCTCCGCTCCGTGCTCGCGGTCCATCCGACTGTCTTCCCACTCGATGGAAAGCGGACCCTTGTATCCGACGTCGTTGAGCGCCACGATGATCTCCTCGAAATTGATATCGCCGTGACCGATCGAGCGGAAATCCCAGTAGCGGCGAGGATCGGCGAACTCGGTATGCCCGCCGAAGACACCCACTGTTCCGTCGCCGTGTCCCCACCAGGCGTCCTTCATGTGAGCGTGGAAAATCCGGTTGCCGAACGTGCGGATGAACTTCACATAGTCCACACCCTGATAGCCGAGGTGGCTCGGATCGTAGTTGAAGCCGAACGACCTATGCCCCTTGACGGCGTCAATCGCCCGTTGGGCCGAGGCGATGTCGAACGCGATCTCCGTCGGGTGCACTTCCAGGGCGAACTTGATTCCTAACTTCTTGAACTCGTCGAGGATCGGAGTGAATCGCTTGGCGAAGTTCGCGTAGCCCGCTTCGATCATCGCCGGCGGCGTCGGAGGCCACGAATAGAGCAAATGCCAGATCGAGCTGCCCGTAAAACCGTTGACGACCTTGACGCCGAGCTTCTTGGCGGCCTGGGCCGTCTTGATGATGTTCTTGGCCGCCCGCTTGCGGACGCCTTCGGGATCGCCGTCGCCCCAGACGTCCTCGGGCAGAACGGATTTGTGGCGCTCGTCGATGTTGTCGCAAATCGCCTGGCCGACAAGGTGCGCCGAGATCGCGAAGACCTTCAGGTTGTGGCTCTTCAACAGGTCACGCTTGGCTTTGCAGTAGTTGTCGTCTTTCAGCGCTTTGTCACCTCGAAGTGATCGCCCCAGCAGGCTAAGTCCATGCCGTCGTAGCCCCAGCTTGCGGCTTTTTGGGCCAATACTTCCAGGGGCATATCCGCCCACTGGCCGGTAAAGAGTGTTACAGGTCTAGCCATTTGTCGTTCTCCTTCATTTTCAGAATACGTTTAACGATTCCAATCATATAGACGGTCTAACGGCAAAAAACGCCTATCCACACTGCCCTGTTGTGATTCCTCCCCAGCGGCGCACGGCGATAACTACCTTCTGCCACAATGCTTGCGCTCGCGAATAATCCGATTCATGTTTGCTGCTACCCGAAAAAATTACCCACCGATTATACCCAGCAAGAGCCTGCACGCAATTCAAAATTTCCGCCGCCACAGCCACACCCCGTGGCGAGGGCGTCCCGCCCTTGCGTCTCGCGGCCGTGTCGCGGGCATCCTGCCCGCGCATTACACTCATGGCAACGGAACAATCCAAATATTCCTGAAACACACCTCGTTGCCGTGGTCCTGCAGAAGGATCGGGCCAGGATTCGGCCCTTCCGGGCGCCCCGCGCCCGTTTTGTTCTCCAATTCCACGTCATGGTGAACCATGA
>JARRQQ010000252.1:6406-12314 GCA_037381725.1 Sedimentisphaerales bacterium | reverse complement strand
CTCGCTCGCGCGCCGCTTCATTGACGCGATGCGCTTCACGTTCTGGCCTGCGGCATGTTATCGCCGAACGCCTCCCGCGCCCACTGGTACATCTCATCGTCGGATATCGCCGAGACGCGGTCCGCGGCATATTCGGCGTCTATTCGGTCCTTTATCTTCGTCACGCGTGGATCGTGCTTGGCGATCTCGATGTCGTATCGGTCCTCGATCCAGTGCTTGATCCCGGCGGCGCCGGTCTTGTCCGTGATCGCCACGCCGACCGGACGGTGGAGCAGCTTCTGCGTGTCGAAACAGTTGTATATTTCCTCGTTCTTCAGCAGGCCGTCGGCGTGGATGCCCGCCCGGGTCACGTTGAAATCCCTTCCGACCAGCGGGTAATTCCGTGGAATCTCGAAACCCAGTTCTTTTCTGGCGTACTCCGCCAACTCGGAGATGGCTGCGTAGTTTACCCGTTTGTCCACTCCCTTAAACTGGGCGTGCTCGACGACGAGGGCTTCAAGGGGTGGGTTCCCCGTGCGTTCGCCGGAGCCGAAGATGGCGGCGTTGGCGGCGCTGCAGCCGTAGAGCCAGGCGGTAGCCGCGTCCACCTGGACTTTGTGCAGATCGTTATGGCCGTGCCATTCCAGCCATTCCGAGGGAACCGGGACCTGGCGCAAGCCCTGGATGAGCTTCGGAACGCTCCGGGGCAGCGCGGCGCCGGACCACGGCACACCGAATCCGAGCGTGTCGCAAAGGCGTATCTTGACCGGCTTGTTGTATTCCTGAGCGAGCTTCATGAGCTCGGCGGCGAAAGGCAGGACGAAGCCATCGTAGTCCGCCCGCGTGATGTCCTCGAAGTGGCATCGGGGAATGACGTCGTTATCCAGTGCCGCTCTGGCGATGTCGAGATAGGCGCTCATCGCCTGGGCCCGGGTTTTTCGCAACTTCAGGAAGATGTGATAGTCGCTTGCCGAGGTCAAAATCCCGGTTTCGGCCAGTCCCATCTGCGAGACCAATTTGAAGTCAGACGCGACGGCCCGGATCCAGCCCGTGATCTCGGGGAACTCGTAGCCCCGCTCCTTGCACAACTCCACCGCTTGGCGGTCACGCTCTGAGTACAGGAAGAACTCGCATTGGCGGATCAGGCCGGCGCCCCCGTCGATTTCATGCAGCAGATCGTAGATTCTCAGAATTTGTTCGGGTTTATAGGGCGGCCGGGCCTGTTGACCGTCGCGGAACGTCGTATCGGTGATCCATATCTTCTCCGGAAGCTCGTAGTCGACCCTCCGGTTCTCGAAAATGACCAACGGAAACTCCGTGTAGGGGAACGTCTCACGGTATAGATTCGGCTGTCCTAAGTCCACGAGCTTATAGCTCTTGTTCGCCATAGCATTTCTCCAATTACTGTCTCTGACTCTCGACTTACAACTGCTGCTCCCGTCGGGCGTGAGCCGCAATCACAAATCGAAAATCGTAAATCGCAAATCCGTAGCCGAGGTGGGATTCGAACCCACACGCCCTAACGGGCAGGGGATTTTAAGTCCCCAGCGTCTGCCATTCCGCCACTCGGCCGGTTCCAAAGTGCCTAAAGTGAGCCAAAATGACTGTACTGTCATGAGCGTCAATATCGACTTTATGCACGTCGGAGAGTATATGCCGAAAGGCTGGTCTCTTCAAAGAAAAACACCAGCGATACTCAGAAAGTGGACAATGGGACTGTCCCAGCCGAGGCCGGAGGACGACCGGCGACCCCATCGGCCCGCGCGAACCCTTCTACTACGATGGTTTAGTGCGAGGGGTTTTGGGGGTCGAGCCAGGTCTGAATCGGGCGAAGGTGTTCGTGATTCGTTGTTTGGCGCGGGCCAGGGCGATTGTGCGGTCGAGTTTTCGTAGTTGGAGGTCGTTGCCGTCCAGGCTTCGCGCCCTCTTGATCCTGTCTGCGGCGTCGGCCAGGCGGCCCGTTGCCAGGCAGACGGACGCGGAATCTCTCAGTGTGGGAATGTGCTCGGGTCGCAGATCCAGCGCGTGGGCGAAGAACTCGGAGGCGTTTTTGAAGTCCTTTCGCAAGGCGCTGACGACGCCGAGATAGTAGTAGGCATCGGCGTTGGCGCCGTCCACTTCGATGGCCCGCATCAGGCAATGCATCGCGTGGGCCGGGTCGTCGATTTCCATGAACATGGACCCCATCGAAACCAACGTGGCCGCGTCCTCTAATGTGAGCTTCAGCTCGGAGAGCAAATACGCTGCGGCTTCGGTCTTTCGGCCCATCATCAAGGCGTGCTGAGCCAACCTGTAGCACGGCCCCTGGAGTGTTCGGTCTTTTTCACTGGCCTGATTGTACAACTCGACCGCCCGCTCGTAGTCCTGGTTGTTGAACGCGATCTCGCCAAGATAAAACAATGCGGCGGCGAAGTCCGGGTTCAATTCGAGAATCCTGTTGAACTTCTCTTTCGCCGGCTCGATATCGCCGGCTTCGAGCAGGAACAGGCCGAAATCGAAAATGACGTCGATGTCGCCCGGATTGCTGCGCAGCTCGATCAGGAAATGCTCCCGGCTGTTCTCGAAGTCGCCGTCCGACCAATACGCCTGGGCGATCCGGTAATGGATTTGCGGATGAGTCGACTCAAGCTCGGCCGTGCGAATCCAGCAGCGGATGGCTCGCTTGTACTGGCCGCGCGCGAACAGGCTGTTGCCGATGTTGTAGAAGCACAGCGCACAGTCCGGCTTGATCTGCTGGGCGAGGTAAAACATCTGCTCGGCCATATCGTGCAGGCCCATCTCGGTGTAGGCGATGATGCGATTGCAGTAGCTCGGCTCGAATTCGGGGTCAAGCTCCTGAATGTGTTCGAAGGTCTCGATAGCCAGATCGTAATGGCTGGTGCGCGTATAATCCACGGCCAGAGAGTTCAGTATCTCCGGGTCCTCGGGGCTGAGTTGCAGAGCCGTTTCGTACTCGCCGATCGCGTCCTCGAACCGGGCCATGGCGTCCAGCGTGAGGGCCTTATTGAAGTGCAGCGAGCTGCTGGCCGGATTAACCTCGATGGCCATGTCCAGCTCGATGAGGGCCTGGGACATCTTGCCGTCTTCGTAAAGCTCAAAGGCCAACCGGGCCTTCTGCTCCGAGGCGTCGTAGGGACCGAATTCCAAATCGTCGAAAATCATGAAGAAAACCTCATACGAATTGACTATTGACAAATGACTATTGACTATTGGTTCACCCGCAGGACTTCAACGGCCCCGTGCCTTCAATTAGTCAATAGTCAATATTCAATAGTCATTTCAATCGCTTATATCGCCTATAAGAGGCGGCGGCGTTAGTCGGTTGTCGGGGTTCAGCAGGGCGTTCGCATTTGGCAATATTCCGTTAGACCTGCGGCTTCTAAGCCTTTATAATCGCAAATGTCAGTTCCGGCGTGAAAATGGCCCGTGCTGGAGGTTTTGGACGCCGAGCTGTTTTTCTGGAAAGCCGTCGCGGATAGTCTTATAATGTTCGCCCAAGAGACGGCGGATGTGAATATGAAATGAACGCTGTGTGCCACAATGGTTTGGGGACGCGAAGATATGGTCAAAGAGATAAAAGGTCAGATAACCGCCAGCGAGGGTAGCTACGGGATCGTCGTAAGCCGCTTCAACGAGTTCATCACCTCCAAGTTGCTCGGCGGGGCGATAGACTGTCTCCAGCGTCACGGCGCCGCCGGTGAACAAATCTCGGTCGTCTGGGTTCCGGGCGCCTGTGAGATCACACAGGCCGCCAGAAAGCTCGCCGACAGCGGCAAATACGTCGCCGTGCTTTGCCTGGGCGCCGTCATCCGAGGCCAAACCGCCCACTACGATTACGTCTGCCAGCAGGTCGTCCGGGGGATCGGGCAGATCAACTACGAGTCGGCGATTCCGGCTGTATTTGGCGTTCTGACCTGCGAGACGCTTGAGCAGGCGGTCGAACGCGCCGGGGCCAAGCGGGGCAACGCCGGCGCGGATGCGGCACTGACCGCGATGGAAATGGCCGACGTGATGAGGCAGATAGGTTGATCCGTAAGGGCATCCTGCAGGTTGCCGCAATCTCCTGAAAGGGCGGCCAGATACGTCCGCTCCTACGAACATGGACAAAAGAACCAGGGCCAGAGAAGTGACCATGCAGGCGTTGTACCAGCTCGACGTGCAGGGTCCGGAGGTGTTCGATTTTCTGGGGCAGTTCTTTGCGGAGGCGGATGCGGACGAGACCGTGCGAAGGTTAGCTTCCGATTGGACCCGAGGGACGTGGGACAACGTGAAACAGTGCGACGCGCGAATAACCGACTCGACGATCAAGTGGCGGTTCAAACGGCTCTCACCCGTTGACAAGGGTATTTTGCGGTTGTCGGTGTATCAGTTGAAGTTCTGTCCCGATATACCGCCGAAAGTTGTGATTAACGAGGCCATCGAACTGGCCAAGAAATACAGCACGGACAAGGCGCCCGCGTTCGTCAACGGTGTGCTCGACGCCGTGCTGAAGAAACTCCATACGTAAGATGAGAAACGTGCTCTTAGCCTGATTATGCGAACGATTGGCCTGACTATGCGAACGATCGCGGTACTCAACCAGAAAGGGGGCGTGGGCAAGACCACCACGGTGGCCAACACCGCCGCTGCGCTGGCCGCGGCGGGATCGAGGGTGGCCGCCATCGACCTCGATCCTCAAGCGCACCTGACGATACACCTGGGCGTCGAGCCACAAAGCATCGAGGGCGGATCGTACGAGGTCTTGACCCACTCCGGGCGTTTCGAGGAGCAGATTTTGCTCGCGCGTCCCAATCTCTGGCTATTGCCGGCCAACATCAACTTAGTCGGCGCCGAGAGCGAATTGGTCACCGTGGTAGGTAGAGAAACGATCCTCCGCGAGGCCATATGGCCCAACCGGGACAAGTTCGATTATTGTCTTATCGACTGTGCGCCTTCTCTGGGTCTGTTGACACTTAATGCACTGGCGGCCGCCGAGGAGGTCTTGATTCCTCTGCAGCCGCACTTCCTGGCCTTGCAGGGCTTCGGTCAATTACTCCAGACCGTCGAGCTGGTCAACAGGAGGATCAATCCCGATCTGAAAGTCAAAGGGATTCTGTTGTGCATGTTCGACAGCCGGGCGTCGCTTCCCAACGAGGTCAAGGCCGACATTGAGCAGTTTCTCGACAACGCACGCGGCAGCAATAACGCCTGGGCGGAGGCCCAGATCTTACCGACGTTCATCCGAAGGAATATCAAACTCGCTGAGGCTCCCAGTTACGGCAAGACCATTTTCGAATACGAACAGAATTGCCACGGCGCCGAGGACTATCAGAAAGTAGCCGAGTTCGTCGCGTCGCGCTTCCAGCCCCTTGTACAAGAACAGACTCCAAAGCCTGTCACCGCGGGCGAAAGTGAAGACGACAACTACGAGTCGAGGGATTCCGTGGAGCAAGCCCAGCCGGCCGAATCCAATGAGACTCCGGTCCGGCCTCCGGCGCCACCTGAGCCGGCAGCCGCGGCCCAAGGTGAACACGAGAGCGACCCGCCGAGCGATTCCGCAGAGCAATCCCCGCCAGCCGAAACCAATGAGACTCAGGTCCAACCCCCGGCGCCACCTGAGCCGGCAGCCGCCGACGAGAGCGAAGACGAGAGGTACGAGTCGAGCGATTCTGTGGAGCAAGCCCAGCCGGCCGAATCCAGTGAAATCCAGGTCCAGCCCCCAGCCCCGCCGGGGCCTCAACCTGACACACAAGGACCATCACAGCCAGACACAGAACCTGCTGAACGTGACAACACCCAAACCGCGCCTCCCATCGAGATCAGATCTGTTTCAGCCCCTGATCCTCAAGGGCCGGAGGATTTCTCGCAGACTTCAAGCGAGCCGGACAAGTCCGAAACGGAAACCACGGAATTCAGATCGCTGTGATTGCCCGCGCCACAATCTAATTCC
>JARRQQ010000252.1:0-6381 GCA_037381725.1 Sedimentisphaerales bacterium | reverse complement strand
TTTTTTCGAACATTCCCTGGCCTTTCATCCAGTCGGCACAGAGGGACATCCAGGTTGAGCAGGGGCCTTTGCCGACGCCGGGGCCGAATCCGTGCCCGCCTTTTTCGTAAATGTGTATCTCGGCAGGCACGCCGGCCTTGCGCAGCGCGAGGTAGAAATACACGCTGTTCTCCGCGGGGACAACCTTGTCGTCATCGGCGAGGAACAAGAACGTCGGCGGCGTCTCGGGCGTGACCTGCTTTTCGTTGGATAGATTCTCCCTCAGCTTCGGGTCCGGATTCGGACCGAGCAGATTCTTCATCGAGCCGATATGGGTGAACGGTTCGGTAAACGAGACCACCGGATAGCCGAGGATCATGAAGTCGGGTCGGCTGCTGAATGTGTCTATCACGTCCTTCGCGTCGCTGTATCGCGTCTTGAAGTGTGTGCCCACGCTCGATGCCAGATGCCCGCCGGCGGAGAAACCGATGATCCCGATCCGGTTCGGATCGACGTTCCACTGCTTGGCCCGCGCCCGACCCATTCGCATCGCTCGCTGCGCATCCTGGAGCGGCGCGGGGTGGTGGTAGCCCGCTCCACTTCGGCTGTGGCGGTACTGGAGAATGAAGCCGGCCACGCCCAGTGAGTTCAGCCACTGGGCGATTTGATGGCCCTCGTGATCCATTGCGAGGTGACCATAACCTCCGCCGGGACAAATCACCACGCCCGCTCCGTTGGCCTTGTCCTTATCCGGCAGGTAAAGGGTGAGCGACGGCTTGTCCCCCTGTTCGTTGCCCTTGGCTCCCGGCGCGCCGTCCGGCCACAACAACACGACCTCGTGCGTGCTCGACGCCTGCGCCCACGCCACGGTCGACATCGTCACGACAACAATGCACATCAAAGCAAGTCCGAAACCCCGACTCATTTCTTTTCTCCTCAAAGAAAGCTCCGTTCTCCCGCGATGCAGAATTCTGCGTGCAGAAAAGTATTTGCGTTTTTCTTACAGGTCTTTAGTGTAACATGCGTGTGGCAATTTGGGTATCAGAAAAGGTTTTTCTCAACGCTTATGAAGGAGACCACCGTGCACCGTTTCACCCAACACAAACCAGGATGCTGCCGTTTTCTTCTACCGCTGTGCCTTGTCTTAGCGTCGGGCATTCCTCTGACGAAGGCGCAAGAATCAGAATCGGCTAAGCTCACGACACCCAAGGGGGTTCGATTGCTTCAAAACAAGAGCTTCGACGACAGCGAGAAGGCGCGAAAGGAAATCCTCGATCTCTACAAGGACCTGCGCGTGACAGACGTGCTGGACGGCATGGACCTGATCGGCTTGCAGGACATCGGCTTGATGAAGAAACAGATTAGACCTTTATGGCGGGACGTGGATAAATTCTCGCATCGTATCGTGGGATTCGCCATAACCGTCCGTCACGTGCCCACCGACGTCCGGGTCGGGCAAAACTCGTTTGCCGACCTCAAGGGTTTCAAGCGATTCAAATCCGAGCAATATGGCCGCGCGCCTGACGCCTGGCTGAGCGTGGCCAAGCCGGGAGACGTAGCCGTGATCGACGCGGGCGGAATCGACGAGTGCGGCTTCATCGGCTCCAACAATAGCCTCGGATGGGCGGAAAAGGGCGTGGTCGGAGTCGTCACGAACGGGGGCGCCCGCGATACCGATGAGATCGTCAAGGTGAAGAAGATCGCCGTCTACTGCAAGAACGGATACAGCTCTCGCGGCGTCCGGCCGGGAAGGCTAATCGCCGAGTCTTACAACTTCCCCATCAATTGCGGGGGCGTCCTCGTCTACCCAGGCGACGTCATTGTCGCCGATGGTGACGGCGTCATCGTCGTTCCAAGAGAGCACGCCCTGACCGTGGGCAAGCTCGCCCGAGAGATTCACGTTGGCGACGAAAAGAGCCGGGCTGGGAGGTACGAGCGACTGGGCGTGGAACCGGACGAGACGGTCGTCACCAAGTAGGTCGGCGCGGGCGTCAGGTCAGTTGTTGCGGGTCCTCGAGGCGGTCTTTGATGAAGGTCATGAATTCGGCCGCGTAGGTCTCGCTGATGATCCTGCGATCCACGGCTAAAGACATGCTCAGCAACTTTCTGACGGTCATTTCCCCGTCTCGGCAGACCACAGCGGGCACGACGTTGCCCACTGACAGGATCGTGCAGGCGGGGGGCGGGACGATGCTGAGGAAGGAGTCGATGCCATAGGCGCCGAGGTTGCTCAGGGCGATGGTCTCGCCCTCCATCTCTTCGAGCGTCAGCTCGTTGTCCCGTGCCTTGTCGGTCAACACTTTCTCCAAGCGGGCGATTTCTGACAAGGTCTTCTTGTGGGCTTCCCGAATTACGGGCACCACGAGACCCTGTGGCGCGTTCACGGCAAAGCCGACGTTGATCTGCTCAGCGAGCCTGATGCATTCGCCTTCGAAGCGGCCCACGGCCAGTGAAAACCGTTGTGCCGCCAGGCCCAGGGCATGGATATAAAAGGCGTTCGTGGTGATCCGGATTCCAAGTGATTTCCGGAGTCGGGGACGGATCGCCATGAGACCCGTCACGTCGGCTTTGGACTCGATGTAGAAACAGGGCTTGGTCCACTTGGACACCAGCATCCTTCGGCTGATAAGCTTCTGGATCCTGGTCAACGGGATCTGGTGCATCAATGTCTTCATTTTCGATTTACGATTTGCGATTTTCGATTTGGCAGCGCTCACAATCGGCAATCGGCAATCGAAAATCGGAAATGTTCGACTGGCCTACGGATAACTGGGCGTGTAACCCAACTTACCCCAGCAGCCTTTCTGCACCCTGTGCAGATCCCTGAAACCCGCGGGTGTCTCGGGCGTCCAGCCGCCGGGATACTCGTTCTCCGCGTCCCTGGCGACCTTGATCGTGTCGGTGCCTTTCCATTTCCAGTGCTCGGTGTGCCCGTCCGCGAATGTAAAGGTTGAGCCATCACCGTGCCGGACGGGAGGATCGTCCCACCAGGCCTCCGTGTCATAGTTCACCGCAAAAGCATCCGGCGTCATGTAGCCCTCGTCGATGAAGACGAGCCTATAAGCGGGCGCCGGGTTGCTTATTTCCGACCTTTTTTTGACGTGTGCCCCGCGCACGCCTTGAGTGGCCGTATGATTGACGGCGTTCATGGAAAACATGATGGCATAGGTCAGTGCCTGGCCGCGCCGTCCCGTCGGGCACTTGTAGATAGCTTCTTCCTTCAAATAGGGGAATAACGCCCCGTTACGAATGCCTCTGAGCTGGGCTTCCGTGTCGGTATTGCTGTACTCGTCGACCCAAGCCAGCTCGCCCCGGTGGTCGCCCCAGGATTGATTGCTGTTGCTGTAGCCTATGGCGCCGTTGACCAGCCTGTCGTCATTGTCATCGGCGTACATAATCCACGCGATCCCCAACTGCCTCAAATGCTGCAAACAGACCGCACGCTTGCCCTGTTCTTTAACGCGGTTGATGGCGGGTAGCAAGATCGCCAAGAGTATGGCAATGATGGCGATAACAACCAAGAGTTCGATCAATGTGAAGGCTTTCTGTTTACTCATCGCTATGCTCCTTTTCTGGAGTGCCCCATTTCCATCACTGGTCCTCATACCCATAGAACCAGCCCTTCCCCTTCCCTTTGGCGCTCACGACTCCAGCGCGCTAAAATCCTATTATACACACCAGCCCACACGTCTGTCAAGCCCAACTACCTGAAACTTTTTTGGCCTGACAGTCGAGCAAGCCACGTGAAAATCCCCGCTCGTCGCCCCTTTTCTCAGTCAGCCAGCTTGCGAACCCAGACGTTACGAAACCGAACGGGATTGCCATGGTCCTGGAATTCGATGGGCAAGGCGTCCTCGTGGGGCTCGTAGCTCGATACGGCGTGCCCCCCGCGCCAGTCCGTGCCCCCTTCCAGCGTGACGTGATCCTGGATGAGCACGCCGTTCTGAAAGACGGTGAAGGTCGCTTTTCGGACGACTTTTTTGCCTTTGAAGATCGGACGATGGAAGATGATGTCGTACGATTGCCACTGGCCGGGGCCGCGACAGTCGTTGACCAGGGGGACGGACCGCCCGTACAACGCCCCGCACTGGCCGTCGGGATACGTCTTATTGTCATAGGAATCGAGAACCTGGACTTCGTATGTGGCCATCAGAAAGACGCCGCTATTGCCCCGGCCCTGGCTGGTCCCCGTGACCCTCGAAGGGGTGGCGAACTCGACGTGCAACTGGCACGAGCCGAATTTGGGCTTGCTTTGAATGTAGCCGGCGCCCTTGACGGACTCCATATAGCCGTCCCGTACGATCCATTTGGACGGGTTGCCCTTGGTGTCCGTCCATTGCGACAGATCCTTCCCGTCGAACAGGACAACGGCATCAGAAGGAGCCGTGCCGGCCTGGTCCGGCGTGCTCGCGGTCCCGGGCGTGATGACCGGCGGGGCGGGCCGATTCATGTCGTGAACGAGCCACCGGCCAGTCTCCGTCTGGACGTATTGGCGCACTTCCGGTTTCTTCTCAGGCTCCGCAGACGCCTGCTTGCCCTTGAAAAGCGGGGTCGAGCAGCCGGACATAATCACCAGCAAACAAATGACGACACTCAGCAAGACAGTTCTCATGATTTTTACTCCTTTCAGGCGGTTAGGTGCCCCTGGCTTTTTGGGCGAGCTCGTCGCAGCGCGCTCGCAGGACGTTCAGAGTCCCCTGGTACTTTTCGTCCTTCGCCAGGTTGATGGTTTCCTCGGGGTTGTTTTTCAGATCGTAAAGCTCTTCGTAATCGTAATCGATATAGCGAGCGTACTTGTAGCGCTGCGTGCGCAGCCCGACCGTGCGGGCGATAGTCTTGTGCTCGAAGGGATGCTCGTAAAAGAAATCGGCCCGCCATTTTGGCCTCTTGCCTTCGAGCAGCAGCACGAGACTCCGGCCCTGCATCTGTGCGGGTACGTTCACGCCGGCCAGTTCCAAAATCGTCGGGGCGATATCGACGTTGAGTGCCATCTGGTCGGCGGTCCGGCCGCGGAGCTTGCGGATGGCCCGCGGATCGAACACAACCAGCGGCACGCGGATCGACTTCTCGTGCGGGAACCATTTGCCCGCAAGGCCGTACTCGCCGAGATAAAAGCCGTTGTCGCCCATCAGCATCAGGACCGTGTTGTCCGCAAAGCCGAGTTGCGACAGCCGGTTTCGGATTCGGCCGATGACGACGTCCACGCCGGTAATCAGGCGGTAGTAGCTCTTGACGGATTCCTGGAACTTCTCCGGCGTGGAAAAGCGAATCTCCCATCGCCGCCGGGCCTCGGAGGTCCGCAGAAATTCGGGCAGCGCCTCGAAATAGCGCGGGTCCGCCGTCTCGGGGGTCGGGATCGTCACGTTCTTGTATAGGTCCTTATAAGCGCGGTCGTAGATGAACTGGCGCGGGTCGCCGTCCTGAACGTGGGGTGCCTTGAAACTGATCGACAGGCAGAAGGGCTGGTCCGTCGAGCAGCCTTGCAAAAATTCAGTGGCTTGCTCGCCCATAATCTGCGTCAGGTGCTTGTAGTTACCGTTCTCGTCTTTGTGCTCGTACTTGCCCTGGCCGGGGAAGCCGCGCCAGTAATCGTACTTGTCGATCGGCAGATATTTCGCGGCGCCGACGCCGTACTTGCCGATGAAGCCAGTGCGATAACCGGCCTTGCGAAGCAGCATGGGATAGGTCTGCTCCAGCGCCTCCGGCGAGAAGGGCGTCGCGAAGTCCTTGATGCCGTGCCGGCTGACCCACTGGCCCGAGAAGATGCTGGCCCGGCTGCACGCGCAGATCGACGTGGTCACGAAGGCGTTCGTGAACCGCACGCCGCCGTGAGCCATCGCGTCCATGTTCGGCGTCTGGACAATAGGATTGCCCGCGCAGCCCATCGTGTCCCATCGTTGGTCGTCCGTCAGCAGGAAGATGATATTCGGCGGCTTCTTCGGTGTAGCACGTCGGATTATGTCGCTCTGGCAGCCCGCTAACGAAACCGCAGCCGCGACCGAACCGCCCGCCGCCCGATGCAGAAATTCACGTCGATTCAGTTTTTTCATTTCGGCCTCCCTTTTCACTCACGCGAACGTGTCGACTTCACACTGCCGTCCATGTCTGCTATAGATATACCAGCAAAAAGCCGACAAATCAAGAGAGAAAGCTAAGGCGGATATCCCGGCCATGCGGGATTGACTCAGAACGCTCAGCAAGGTTGACCCTTCCGTATCGCCCCGTGACGTACCATCCTCAGAGTGTCCCGGGTCGCTGCGAGCGTTAAGGCTCGGTAGAGGTCATCTGGAGGCCGACGAGGAGAAAAATCCTGCGGGTGTCAGGATCATATGGGCGGCGGCTTTTTCCATTGGGGTGTCACCATTGGTATGACGGACATGGAAATTCCACTATCGGAACGGA
>JARRQQ010000251.1:0-6389 GCA_037381725.1 Sedimentisphaerales bacterium | reverse complement strand
CCGTTGATGATCTTGATTTGATTGAAGTCAACGAAGCCTTCGCCGCCACGTCGATACAGGTGAACCGTGAGATGGGCTGGGACCCGGACAAGGTGAACGTACTGGGAGGCGCCATCGCGCTTGGCCATCCCGTCGGCGCCAGCGGCACGAGAATTCTCGTAACTCTCTTGCATGAGATGGTCCGGCGAAATGTCTCCCTTGGCCTTGCGTCACTTTGTATCGGCGGCGGACAGGGAATGGCGATGATGGTTGAAAGAGTAGCATAGACATTCCAAGCTATCAGAAAGGACGGATTAAATATGAGAATTGGTATTGAAGCCATCGCATTTCACAGTCCTCACCACTACATCGAATTGGCCGACCTGGCGAAGGCGCGAGGTGTCGATCCCGATAAATATGCGAAGGGCCTGGGCCAACTGAAGATGGCGGTGGCGACGCCGATGGAAGATTCCGTGACATTGGCGGTTAACGCCGCCCGCAAGGCATTAGACAAATTCGGCATCGACTACAGTGAAATCGGCACACTCGTGGTAGGAACGGAGTCAGGCGTGGATCACAGCAAACCCGTCGCCGTGTATGTGCATGAAGCCCTAGGGCTGCGTTCCAACTGCCACACGTACGAAACTAAGCACGCATGTTTTGGCGCCATGGCGGGCGTGTTCTCAGCCAATGACTGGATATCCTGCGGCCGTGCGGACGGATCGAAGGCACTGATTATCGCCTCCGACATTGCTCGCTACCCTATTGGTGATCCCGGCGAGCCGACCCAGGGAGCAGGCGCCGTCGCTATGGTCATCTCCGACACGCCCAATCTTCTGCAGTTCGATCCTGAAATCAGTGGTCATTATACGAAGCAGGTGATGGATTTTTGGCGGCCGCTGTATTCAACGAAAGCCTTTGTCGACGGACATTACTCGATTGAGTGCTATTTGACCGCGCTTGAGGGCGCCCTCGCAGATGCGCTGGACAAGGCGACGATTCCGGCACTGTACAGAATGGATCAGCTTCAGGCCTGTCTTTACCATGTCCCCTTCACAAAAATGGCGGCAAAGGCACACCATCGCCACTTCGAGGTCGACGCGGGCGAAAAGATAGACAAAGAGAGTGAACAATTTGCGGACGTAAAAAGGTCATTCGCTGAGAGGACAGGCCCCTGGCTTTCACTAAACGCAATCGTCGGCAATATTTATACAGGTTCACTGTTTTTGTCCCTCATCGATTTGTTGAGGAATAGTACGAGCGACGACCTCAAGCAGATCAGCATGTTCTCCTACGGGAGCGGCTGTGCTGCGTCCATGAACGTCGCTTACCCGACGCCGGGATTTGAGAGATTCAGGGACAAGATTGATCCCGAGCCGGAACTGAGCGCCCGGCGAAGAATCAGCATTGACGAATATGAGAATATCATGAAGATCAGTGATTCGTTAGGGACGGGTGATACGGAGGAGTTCAGTGCCGGAGATTGGGGGTTGACGAGCGACTTTCTCTATTTAGGCAATAGGAACCATATTCGGCGATACAGCGGTCTCAAACGTGCCCCATCCTGCGCTCAAAAGCACGGCGTACTGGACTTGGCTGCGCCCCATTTATGATCGCGGTTTGCGATTGTACAGCGGTGGAGTATGGATAACACGATACCCGACGATGCTCTAGCCATGATCGGCCTGGAAAAAGTGCGGCAATACGACGTCACCCAAAGGGATATCTGGCGTTTTGCCCAGGCGATTGGTGAAGCTAGTCCCGTCCATTTTGATGAAAACTACGCCAAGAGGACTAGGCGTGGTACCGTAGTCGCACCGCCCCTGTTTTGCCAGATGTTCACGTTCGAGGACGTGCCTGCGGACCGCTTGCCGAGCGATGGATCGCCCGTGGAAATCGACGTTCCCGTTCCGGCCAGGAGAACCGTGGGGGGATCAAGCTCTTACGAAATTTTTCAGCGCGTCAAAGCGGGGGACAAGATAACGGCAAAATCAACGCTGAAGGACGTCTTCAGCAAGGACGGTAAAAGTGGAAAGCTCTATTTCATTGTTATCGAAACGCAGTTTTCCAATCAAGACGATGAATTAGTCGCTAAAGAGATCGCGACCTACATCAAACGTCTATAGATATCGAGTGAGTCAATGAGGCAAGTCAAGCTGTGCTGGGAGAATCTGTCCGTCACGTCGAGGATTCCTGAATTGACCGTGTGTCCTGATCATGCGCAGATATTCATGTTCAGTGCGATTACGTGGAACAGGCATCATATCCACTACAGCAAGGATGCCGCTGTCAGCGAGGGGTTGCCGGATATCGTCGTGCAGCGGGCCTTAATCGGAAATTTTCTTGCTCGACTCATCACCAACTGGACGGGTGACAGCGCGGAACTGCGTAAGCTGGCATGGAAGGTCACCCGTAGCGCTTTGCCGGGAAGAGATATTGTTTGCCGAGGCAAGATCAAAGAGAGAATAGACTCAGAGGACGAAAAACGCCTCGTGTGTGAGGTCACGGCCTCTGACGAGAACGACAATCTCATCGCCTCCGGCGATGCTACGATTGTCTTCCCGCTAAATCATACACCAAACTAAATGTCCGAAACAAAGTCCATATTTCTAGCCTTGGCCGAATTTCGTTCAAGATTCGGTGCGGTGAAAACGTTTAAGCACGCGGCCTTTCGACTCATGAACAGGTTCTTGTATTTCGACTGCTTGCATATTGTCGTTCTCGATCGCGAAAATCTGAGGCCGCTCGATCCGCGCAACACTCATAAATTGAGCACGAGAATCGCCACATGGGAAGATCTCAAAGAAATGGAACGGCAGAGGTGTTGGGAGGTCAATAGACGGAAACTCGAATTCTTCAGTCAAGGCGATACTTGTCTGCTGAGTTATGTCGATAATGAACTGGCCGGCTACACCTGGGCCCATACGAACGGATGCCCCGAGCTCGTTCCGGGCCTGAAACTCAGCATCCCGCACGAATATTTATACAATTTTGCAGCGTTTACCTTTCCGAAGTATCGTGGATTTGGCCTGCAATCCTTTCGTCACCAGGCGCTGCTCAACCATCATCAATGGAGGGATAAAAAGGGATTGCTGGGCTTTGTCATCCACACGAATTACAGCTCCAGGAGAGGACAGGATAAGAGCGGCTACACAAGAATAGGCGATATTTGGTTAATAGGCAGAAAATCTAATTTCTATGCTCTCATTGGGAAGAATCTTCGGGATATGGGAATCCAGCGCATCAAATCTCTATCTGATTATCCTCAACAAGCACGAGAGAAAAAGTGTTACTTGAGTTAGGCGGCTGTCTCACCCTCGATGGCCGGTGTACAAGGATTTGAACCTCCGCTATTGCGGGGCGACGCATGCAGGAACCGCGAGCACGAAAGACTGATACTTCCGATCAGTTGATTAAAAAGGCCGCAAGAGGCGGTGGGATTGCCTTCGCAGGCAATGTTGTTGACAAGGGACTTCGATTTGTCCTTGAGATGTTTCTCGCCAGGGTACTGGGGGCTGGAGACTACGGTTCATATTCGCTGGGATACGGTTTAGCTGTTATCGCAAGCGAAGTATCCATGTTGGGACTACCAAGCGGAATTGTGCGCTTCGGGGCTCTCTACAAAGGCGCTGGTGACATCAAGCGAGTCAAAGGGATCCTGATGTCAGCCATTGTGATCTCGGTTGTGTCCAGCATTACAGCGGGCGCACTACTCTTCACATTCTCTGAGGCCGTGTCCAGGATGTTCGATATGCCCGAGCTGGCGAACGTGCTGAGGATCTTCGCATTTGCTTTTCCTTTTTATGTCGTGACCTTGATGGCCGGATATGCTGCTGGAGCTTTTCAGGCTGTCAAATGCCAAACTGCTGTCACAAATATCTGCCGGCCTCTGGCGAACGTCGTCGTTGTAGCGATGGTCTTCTTTTTCGGATTCAGACTTCTCGGAGCGGTCTATGGCTTCCTGATATCTTCGGCGATTTCGGCCTTCTTCGGATTGTATCTTCTCAGACGTATATTCCCCGATATTATCTCCGAGCTTAAACCTTCTTATGAGGTTAGGAAACTCCTTCGCTTTTCCGTACCGGTTCTGTTTGTCGGGTTTTCTTACATTCTCCTGGTTCAAACGGATAGGATCATGTTGGGTTATTTCAAAGCATCGAAAGACCTGGGCGTCTATTCGGCTGCTGCTAATATCTCTCAACAGGCAGGCCTAATCACGTATTCTTTTAGCTACATCTTCTGCCCGATCATTTCTGATCTCTACAACCGGAACGAATTCAGAGATCTCACGCGGTTGTACAAGACCGTGACCCGATGGATCGTCTCCATAAACGTGGTAATACTCGTACTGCTTATACTGTTCTCGAAGCAGGTCATGGGGATGTTCGGCCCGGAGTTCACTGGTGGGTGGTTGGTCTTGGTCATACTCGCTTCGGTTCATCTGGTCGGCTACAGCTCCGGCGGCGCATTAGTCGGATACGTGCTGCGGATGTCGGGCAAGCAAGACATTGAACTGATTAACGCTGTCGTCATGTTGGTCCTGAACATCGCACTGAATCTCTGGCTCATCCCAATATACGGCATTCTCGGCGCCGCCCTGGCCACGGGCGCATCCTTTGCCGTGATCAATGTGGTTCGAATTGTGGAAGTCTACGCGCTTCTCCGAATGCATCCATATGATTCGAATTACCATAAACCATTTGTCGCCGTCTTTGCGGTTGTAGTTCTTTCGCTGTTCTCATCCATGTTGCATATTTCGACGTCGTACTGGATTATCCACATGGCGGCGCTCTCGATTGTGTACTGTGTTGTTCTATATTTCCTCGGCTTAGACTACGAGGACAAGATGATCTGGGAGACAATCAAGAGAAGAATCAACAGTCAATACTTCTCGATGAGAGTCGCTCCTTAGGCTCCCATGTCCGGCCGGGACCGCGACGTTTTGTGGAACGGCATTCAGGGAAACTGGTTTATCACAAGGAGTTTTGATACGTGGAAGTGCGATTTGCAGATGATTTCTCGATGGGCAATCTCTATGATTCCTGGAATGACCTTCTCTCACAGGCGCCTGACGCCAATGTACAGCTTACCCACGAATGGTTAAGCAGTTGCTGGGAAATCTTCGGTGACAACCGGAGGCTGTCTTTGATGACAGTCACCGATGGAGAGAGGATTATGGGAATTGCGCCATTTACCGTTGCTACGGTTGCCAGCACGGCAGGGCTAAGGCTCAAGAAACTGACGTTCGTTGGAGACGGCTTGACGGACTACCACGATTTGCTGATAGCCAATGAGAGGAGAGAAGAAGTCCTGCGAGTTCTCTTCAAGTTCGTCATTAATGGCGAGAAAGAGTGGGACGTCATTCATTTTAGAAACGTTCGTGGCGATTCTCCGAATTTGTCAATGTTGAGAGGCATCTTGGGAGGCACGCCATTTACCTTTGTGGAAACGATCAATACGCGCAGCCCCTATATATCGATCAACTGCAACTGGGCGGATTACTATGGCGCCCTTGGCAAGAACATAAGATCCGACGTGCGAAGGCGATTGAACCATCTGGCCAGGATGGGAAAGGCTGAGTTTGTTCGTCTTCATGAGGTTGATGACGTACCGGATACCCTGGGTATGATAAAGGAAATACATGTAAAATGTCGGCGGGCGAGGGGTGAGATAAGCTGGTATACCAACGAAAATCGATTCAGGTTCGCTTCCCTGATTTTGAAGCGGTTTAGCGAGCGCAAATGGTTGGATATCGTATATCTGAAGCTCAATGGCAAAATCGTCGCCTACTACTTCGGCTTTGTTTATGACAATATCGTGTATTTCTGGAACACCGGCTTTGATCCCGAATTCTCATCGGTCGGACCTGGGAAACTGCTTCTGCATTATTGGATACAGGACTCGTTCGCGCGGGGATACAGCCAGTTCGACTTTATGGTGGGAGAGGAGCCCTACAAACTTCAGTGGACAAGTACGACGAGACCGAACTATGAGCTTTTCGTTTTCAAAAACACGGCACGTTCCCATCTTCTCAAACGCTACTATACCTACAAGCCTGTCCTAAAGAAGAATCCCTATCTCAGGAAGGTCGGAGCCAAAATAAGAAGCAGGATCCAGAGTTAAATTGGATTTCACAAGCTGATGAAAGCCCTAATCATTTGCTATCACTGTGTAAAGGACGAGGCCAATTCGTATCTCCGACCCACGAAGGTCGCAGATTTTCGAAATCAAATGCGATATTTGTCGAGGGAGTATCGTCCGATATCTCTGGAGAGTATGGCGCAGTATATTCAGAACGGAATGTCGCTGCCTTCGAAGACTATCGCTGTAACACTTGATGACGGTTATCAGGACAATTACGAGAATGCGTATCCCGTCTTGAAGGAATATGACATACCTGCGACCATTTT